>JANMME010000680.1:0-3841 GCA_031373015.1 Saprospiraceae bacterium | reverse complement strand
CCACCGCCACGGATCCCGAAGGCAATCATGGGGTGTCGCCTAACCACGCTCCTGTTCATGTTTACCCCTTCCCAGAAGCAATTATAACGGAGGTAGATTCCAGCCTTATGGTCCCCAATTATCCTATTTCATCTTACCAGTGGATTGACAGCGAAGGCAATGCGCTACCAAATGGGTACAGTCCTGTTTATTACCCAGACTCGGCGGGGTGGTATCGGGTCATCATTCGTGGTTTGGGCTCTTGTGTAGACACTTCCGAACTTTTTTATTTTGATGATATCGTCGGATTACAGGAAAAAGGCAATGAAAAAACGGAAATGATGATTGTTCCCAACCCTAATGACGGTACATTCAGTGTCGAACTACCTTATGTTGCCACATCGGATATGACTTTCCGAATTATTGACCTCACGGGGCAGCTGTTGAAAGAACAGTCCACACAAGCAGGCAGCAGCATGCAGACGGTGCAGGCGGGCGATTTGCCAGCGGGATTGTATTTTCTGCAAGTCGTGTCAGAAGGCAAAGTGCTGGCCGTGGAAAAATTTGTGAAACAGTAAGGTAAGATTTTTTGACCCTTAGAGATTATACATCAGCCGAGCAGCTTCAAAGCGATTTTTGCCTTTAAGGCCGCCCGGCTGCTTTTACAAACCGAATTATTCAAATTTAAACATTTTCAAAATCATGACAAAATCCATTTGTTTAACACTCCTCCTCTCCTTGGGGACTTACTTCTAATGCCCTGTTTCATGCGATCAACCCATAAAAACAGCATCGGCCTCACGATGCTCTTCCTCGCTTTTTCACTTGCTTTGAGTGCCCAAACGCCTGCTGGATACATCCCGGTGGGCGCTGGCGACGGGCAGTTGGAAGCCTTGCGACCTGCCTTTGACCGGCTGTTTGAGCAATCCGTAGCGAGCTCGCCTGCAACCTACAAAAAGGAGTACCGAAAATTGTACGAAGATTTGCGCGACAGGCGACTCGCAGAGGCCGGAAATGGCTACTTCTTGCTTGATGCGGATCTGGATGGCTATTTTGCAAAAATGCTTATGGCGGTTAAAGCGGCAAACCCGGGTATCATGACAAAGGAAGTTCGCCTTTTTGTATCGCGCGATCCGAGCCCCAATGCCAGTACCTACCCGGATGGGGTCATCCTGTTCAATATCGGGATGTTCGCCACTTGTGAAAACGAGAGCCAGGCAGCCTTTGTGCTCTGCCACGAGCTGGCGCACCACGAGTTGGCGCATGGCGCTAAATCGGTGGCCAAACGCTTTGAATCCCTGTATTCCAAACAGGCGAAGGAGAAAATAGCCAACCTATCAAAGCAGGACAACGCCTACGACAAAGCGCTTACCTACCTCAAGGACTTTGCCTACGAACACAGTCGGCACGGGCGGGAACACGAAGGGGAGGCCGATTCCCTGGCCGCGATTTTCCTGGCACACACACGTTATGATGCCAAACAGGCCATTGGCGCGCTCCAGATGCTGGATACGGTGGACACCGATTTTTATGCGGCCAGGTTTGACATCGCGACGACTTTCAATTTTCCTGATTACCCCTTCAAAGCAAAATGGCTTGAGGAGGAAACGACCTTGTTTCAAGACGGAAAGCGCGTTTTCGACGGGGCCTTGAACAAGGACTCCCTGAAAACCCACCCCGATTGCCTGCACCGGGCAGCACGGATGGGCGAAGGCTACCTGAAGGGCTACAATGCTTCGGAAAAATTGACCGACCCACAGGGCCGCGACCTTTTTTTGAAGATGAAAAAAGCGGCCCGATATGAGGCGCTGCTGGGCACTTTCGATGCAGACAGGGTGGATTTGTGCCTCTTTCATACGCTGGCACAACTTCGGGAAGCGCCCAACGACGTGTTCTTAAACGCGCTGGCGGGGCGTTGTTTCAACCAATTGTACGCTGCCCAAAGGGACCATGTTTTTAGCCGCTATGTGAGTCCGCCCCACATCGAATATGACGCGGGGTACAAACAATGGCTACAGTTTCTGAACAAACTCCGGCTTCGCGAACTGGCGGCTGTCGGGTATCACTTTTTGAATACCCGCGATCCAGCCTTATTGTCTGACGAAGATTTCCAATACCAAATGCTCCTGGCCGCCAAAAACATGGAACTCCCGGCCGAAATTACCAAACACAAAACCGCCTACTTGCAGGGCTTTCCCAAGGGGAAACACCGCGAAGAGGCCTCTAAATTTTAAACAATTCAACCAAATTATGCAACCAAAATTTTTAAACGGCCTATTGGCCGGCCTGTTGGCCCTCCTGTCATTGAACCTCAGTGCTCAAACCCAGACACTGGAAAACGTACTCACCGCGAAAATTAGCTCCACCGGCCCGATCATCAACGAGGGCATCAACGGGTACTATACCCTGTATGAATTGAGCAAAAAAACAAAAGGCAAAAGCGATTTTCAACTTTCGGTTTTTGATCAAAACCTGTCGCCCCTGAGCAGCAAGAAGTTTGTCATGTCCACAGGTAGCTTTGTTCAGGAAGCGACTTTCAACGGAGACTACCTGCTGTTCAAATTCCAAAACCTGACGGACAAAAAGTATGCTTACAAGATGTTTGACAAAAACGCCAAGATTGTAAGAACCGTCAGCAAGCCCTCTTATTTTATGGATTATGTGGAAGGCGCGGACAATGTAGATCAGGCAGAAAACCTCCACTTGTACCCGCTCCCAGGCAAGGGCTTTGTTAATTATTCCACGAAAAACCAAAAAGGGAAAATGAGCAAAACCAAGTATGTCATTGATTTTTTCCCCAACGACAGCACCTTGACCACCTGGCAGGCCAACACCCCAACCACTTCGGATTTCTACGAATACGCCGATTATCTGGGGATTAGCGGCAACACCTTGTTGTCCTTGGTCATCAAACGGGAAGGGTTGTTTGACAAAGATCTGGAAGAGCACATCCTCGGTACTGACCTGAAAACGGGCAAAAAACTGTTTGAATACCAGTTGGAAGATCCTGAGCACACGGTGTCCACGCTTAACATGGTGGCCGATGAGGGCAACACCTTCACGATCGTTGGGCTTTATTATGAAAAAGGCGCCAAAAGTTTCAAGGACAAAAGTCTCGGCCTCTTTGCCTTTACCCTCGATGCAAACGGGAAGGTGACCAAACGAAAGTATGTTTCCTGGGAATCTGACATGGGTAAATTCCTGACAATGACCGAAAAAGGGAAGGTCAAAGACGTAGGGTTCATTTATTTCCACCGCTTTCTCAAAACCGCCGACGGCCACTATTTTGGCATTGGCGAAGCGTATCACCGCGAAGCCTCAGCCTTGGGGATTGCAGCAACCGTGCTGGCACGGGGCAATGGCGGTACCAGCGTGCTCAAAGCGGTCACGGGCGACCTCTATGTGTTTGAGTTCGACCAAGATTTTGAGATCAAAGGCGTGACGGCTTATGACAAGGCCAGGTCCAATGTCAGCCTGCCACCGGGCGCGAGCATGATGTCGGTCCGCACCACCGGCTTGTACCTGAAAAGTTATGGCGGCTTCGACTATATGTTTACCCAATTGAGCCGCGACAAAACGGAATTCAACAGCGGCTACCTCGATTATGAAAGAACCAAAGGCAACAAGGGATGGAAATTTGGCAGCGTCAACTACAGCGATGGCAAATTGTCCAGCGATAAATTGGCCCTGAGCTCCGAAGCCACCTGGTTCCGAGTTTTTCCCGGCAAACCCGGCTATGTGATGGTTGCTGAATATTTCAAGAAAAAGAAGCAGATGGACTTTCGGATGGAGAAACTGAATTATTGAGCGAGAGCGTAATGTGCTTGCCCTACCGGGTATTTTGATTTATCATCTTATCGTG
>JANMME010000651.1:0-15702 GCA_031373015.1 Saprospiraceae bacterium | reverse complement strand
CAAATCCACAAATAACCAATTACCCCAATAACCTTTTCACGATCTCCGAAATCGCCCGGCCTTCGGCTTTGCCCGCCAGTTCTTTGTTGGCAGCGCCCATCACCTTGCCCATGTCACGGGCAGATTCAGCGCCCGTATCGGCAATGATTTTTTTAATAATTGCTTCCAGTTCTGCGCCTTCGAGCATAGCAGGCAGGTATTTTCGAATGACTTCGATTTCTTCGCGCTCTATTTTGGCGAGTTCGGGCCGGTTGTTTTTTTCATAAATCTCCATGGACTCCTGGCGGGTCTTCACCAACTTTTGGAGCATCTGAACCTCTCGGGTCTCGTCAATGGTTTGGCCACTGCCATCTGTCTTTGCCAATTGGATAATGGATTTAATGGCGCGAATGCCGCGCAGCGTCACCTCGTCTTTGGCTTTCATGGCCGCGATGAGGTCTTGGTTGATTTTTTCTTCGAGTGTCATAAACTATGTTGATTTTTTACCCGCCGAGGCTTTCCCGCCTGCCGAGACTTGGCGGGCAGGGGCGCAGGAGGGGGTGATTTGGTGATTTGAGTGCCCAATCTTGTGATCACAAATAACCAAATCCCTCATTCACTGCATCCCCATAAAGTACAAACGCTTTTCCTTGATCAAACGTGCCACTTCGGGGGGGACTTTTTCTTCCCAACCTGATTCGCCGTTCTGAATCATCTTTAAAACCTCTTTATGGTAAATGCCAAGAATAGAGGGATTAAACCCTTGAATGTCCACAATGTTTCGGTTTTCCAGCAAGTGATCGTACAAAAAGTGGATGGCCTGTGGGATCGAGAGATTTCTGGAAGTTATAAGGCTTGCGCCCTCCTTCGCACTGCGTGCTTCGGTGGGTAAACAGGGATAGATATAAAACCGCACGTTGCGCGGAAAAACCTCGCCGAACGCCACCAGCAGGTTGTCCGGGTTCGCCTCGCTGGTTTCGCGGAGGATGTTCTGGAGTTTTCGTGCGCCCATTGCCAAACCGATGTGCCGGATCTTATAGTCGGAGAAATACGCGATTAGCCGTTTGTGCTGCACACAATCCGAAATGATGACCGTCTGCCCCATCGCACAAAGAATTTCGGCACGGTCGAGGAAGTCGCGCTCGTTTAGCTCACCATCCGCGCAGAGATTATCGAGCGTGATCTCTGCAAGGGAAAAAGTGTTTTTGGGATCTACATCGGCTTCGGCATGAAACTGCTCGTTGGCACAGTGGATCATATCTTGTTGTACCAGCGTGGGCGGTCGGTAACTCCCGCGCGCCACAAGGATGGATTTTTTGTAAAGAAACTCTCCTGCATGAAGGCTGTCGCCATCAGGACCAAAAATGGCTACCTCACTCAGTTGATTTTTGACCAGCCAAAGACACAAAAGCCGGTTGTCAAGTTGTTGGAAATCGGGGCCTTTGAGCCGCAGCATGTCAATCTTCACGCGCCCAAGGAGATTGTCCATGAGCGAACGTAGCAGGGTTTCCGGGTCGCTCTGGTATCGGTAGCAGGCATAAAGCATGTTCACACCAAGTACGCCCACGGCCTGTTGCTGAAGGCGATTATCCTGGTCCAAAAGGCGGACGTGAAGCACCAGATCATTGGGCTGTGAAGTGGGGTTCAATTGAAACCGAAGTCCCAGCCAGCCATCGCCTTTGATGGTTTTTTGATAATTGATGGCCGCCACCGTGTCGGCAAACGCAAAAAAACACTGCGTTGGGCGAAGTGTGCGCAATCTGCCTTCCATTAGCGCGTACTCGTGGGCAAGCATTTTATAAAGCCTTGATTCGCAGACATAACGGCCTTTCCCCTGCTCCTCCGCGCCATAGATCTCGTCGCTCACGACCTTGTCGTAAGCGCTCATTGTCTTGGCAATCGTGCCTGCTGCCGCGCCGGCCTGAAAGAAATGTCGTGCCACTTCCTGGCCAGCACCGACTTCGGCGAAGGCGCCGTACACGCCCTCGTCAAGGTTGATTTCCAGTGCTTTTTGCTCTGTTTCGAGGATTCTTCTTGTCATAAATGGGGACGCAAGGTACGGCACGGTAGGGCGAAATTTATTTCGCTACCATACATGAGAAGTGACACTTTTTGAAAAAGTGTCACTTCTGCACCAAAGTTACGACAGTGGTTGGCGAAATTCATTTCGGGCGCGATAGCTTGACGAGCGATTCCTACCTTTGTCCACTTTTTGGGAGGATGGGCCACGGATGACACGGATAAGACACGGATTTTCACAGATAAGGTTATCTAAAAAAATCTGCGAAAATCCGTGTCTTATCCGTGTTATCCGTGTTCCATCCCCTCTCATCAGCAATTCAATCAACAACATGAAGTTCGCAACAAAAGCTATACACGCCGGCATCGAGCCAGACCCTAGTACCGGGGCAGTAATGACCCCCATTTTCCAAACCTCCACCTACGCCCAATCTGCTCCAGGTGTGCACAAGGGCTACGAATACGCCCGTACCCAAAACCCGACCCGTTCGGTTTTGGAAAAAAACCTTGCCGCGCTTGAAAACGGCACGGAGGCCATTTGTTTTTCTTCGGGTTTAGCCGCCCAGGATGCTGTGATAAAACTCCTCGCCGCTGGCGATGAAGTATTGGCTGTCAACGACTTGTATGGGGGCTCTTACCGCCAAATGGTGCGGGTGTGGGGGCAATGGGGACTGAAAAGCCGCTTCGTGGATATGTACACAGCCTCCAATGTTGAGCGCGAAATCAGCCCCGCTACCAAACTCATCTGGATCGAAACGCCTACCAACCCGATGCTAAATATCGTGGACATTGCAGCGGTGTGCGCCATCGCCCGGAAGCACGGCATCCTGACTTGTGTGGACAATACCTTCGCCTCCCCCTACCTTCAAAACCCACTCGATCTCGGCGCCGACATTGTGCTGCACTCGGCCACCAAGTACATCGGCGGGCACTCGGACGTGGTGCATGGGTGTCTTGTGGTGAAAGACGCGGAACTCGCCCAACGCCTGCATTTCATCCAAAATGCCTGTGGCGCGGTGCCCGGCCCGCAGGATTGTTTCCTCATTTTGCGCGGCATCAAGACCCTGCACCTGCGCGTGCAACGTGCCTGCGAAAACGCGGCCATTATTGCCGAATACCTCTCGAAACACCCGAAGGTAGAAAAGGTATACTGGCCTGGTTTTGCCAACCACCCCGGCCACGAAATTGCCAAAAAGCAGATGCGGATGTTTGGCGGCATGGTGTCTTTTGACTTGAAAGACAATTCATTGGATCATGCTACGAAGGTGATGAGCAGCACAGAATTATTCACCTTGGCGGAGTCCTTGGGCGGGGTGGAATCGCTCATTGGTCACCCTGCGAGCATGACCCATGCCAGTATTCCACGCGAGGAGCGGCTCAAGGTGGGACTGACCGATTCGCTCATTCGCCTCAGTGTTGGCGTAGAGGATGTCCAGGATCTGATTGAAGATTTGGAGAAATCTTTGTCTTGATTTTACATAAGTTACTACTAGTCGAACTAGCAGTGCTTATTATCAGTGTATATTTAGCGTAAGTAATCACAATTTGTTCTACAACCTAAATTTACCTTTATCAACATGAAAAAAATCCTTCCCCTTTTGATTTTATGCGCTTGGCTCGCACCGAACACGCTTTCTGCAAGGCACATTTTGGGTGGGAGTATGGGCTATTATTACACGACAGATGGTCAAATGAAGGTAGAAATGGTGATTTACCGGGACTGTTGGGACAACGGCGCGCCCTTTGATATTCCAGCGGAAATTGCCGTTTACAAGCCTTCTGGCGAACTGTTTACGACTTTTAGCCTGAATGATTATCAAAGTAAAAACATTGAAGTGGACAGCAGTTCTTGCTTTAGCGACTTCTCATCCTGTATAGAGCGTGGCATTTATACTTTCCCGCTTTCCTTACCAGATGATGGCAACAACTATCTCGTTGTTTACCAGCGCTGCTGTCGCGGGGCAGATATTTCGAATTTGGTGAATCCAAATGATGTAGGATTTACCATTGAGGTAGAAATTACCAGTCAGGCCCGTATATCAAAAAACAGCAGTCCCCGCTGGATCACTGATCCCGTGTTCAATATTTGTGCTCACCAGCCGATAGTATTGGATCTTGCTGCCGCCGAGCCTGAAGGAGATTTGGTGGTGTACTCATTTTGTCAGCCACTTGTTGGTGGCGGCCCCATCACCACTACTCCGGATGTTTTTAGTTGCATTGGAGCAAAACCCACGCCTCCTTGCCCCCCACCTTATGATGAAGTGCCTTTTGCCGTTCCCATCTACAATTTCAACAACCCTTTAGGTTCGGCAAACTCCCAATTAAATCCAATTAACGGAGGATGGAATATCACTGCCGATTATATCGGGAAGTTCAACTATGCGGTTTGTGTACAAGAATATCGCAATGGTGTATTGCATTCAAACACTCGACGCGACCTCACTTTGTGGGTAAATGATTTGGTGGGAACGAACGAGACTCCAGGCTTCGGGACAATTACCTGCTCGCCCAACCCAGCTGGCCACGCAGTGGTCCTTTCCACAGAAATGTTTGAAGGTAATACCATTCAGATCGAACTCTCTGATCTTTCCGGGAAAATTTGGCTTGCAGAGAAACGCATGAACGTTGCCTCAAAAGAACCGTTGAATGTAGACGCTTTGCCTTCCGGTGTATACCTCGTCAAAGTTTCTGCAAATGGGAAAACAGCATCAGGCATGTTCATACGTAAGTAGTTATAACCCCTTAAGTCTTTCAAATTCCATTATTCATGTCGCGTTTTCCGCTCACATTTACCCTCCGAAGCCTTCTATCTAACTATTGTTTGAAGTCCTGGAGCATAAGCGGGGCTTTCGCTTTACTCACCGCGTTCTCCCTCTCTGCCCAACCGAACCTCCAGCGCATCGGCCACCTCTCCTATTCGCCCCTTTCTTTGGCAGGGTGTTGGCACCATGTAGACAATACCAGTGGCGAATGGGCGCTCGTAGGCACCAGTGCAGGGCTGAGTATCGTGGATTTGAACAACCCAGCCCAACCTGTGGAGCGGTTCACGGTACCCGGGCCGGCCAACAACTGGCGGGAAGTGAAAACCTGGGCGGGCTATGCCTACTTTGGCTCTGAAGCGCTCAACAGCGGCATCACGATTGTCAACCTGAACCATTTGCCCGACAGCATTCAATGGAAGGTGTGGCGTGGCGATGGCTTCTTCGATAGCCTCGTGATCAAAAGCCATGCTTTACAAGCGGAGGCTGGATACCTCTATGTCTGCGGCGGCGCCAGCATCACCAATGGCGTTGTCATTGCCAATCTGGTTGATCCCTGGAATCCGCATGTTTTGAGCAAATACGCTGCTAATTACGTTCACGACGCCTTCATCCGGGGCGATACGCTCTGGACCAGCGAGATTTATCAAGGCCAATTTGGCGTGGTGGATATTTCAGACAGAAAGAACCCTGTTTTGCTCACTACACAGCCTACCCCGGGTGCGTTCAACCACAATACGGGCCTTTCCGAGGATAGTAAAACGCTGTTTACCACCGACGAAAGAACGGGGGCGCCACTCGGGTCGTTCGATGTTACTCAATTGGATAATATCCAGATGCTTGATATTTATGTTCCCAGCAAGAAACCCGAAGGTGAAGTACACAACGTGCGGGTGGCAAAGGGAGATTTTCTGGTTTGTCCCAGCTATCGCGGTCAACTGACCATCGTAGATGGCTCGCAGCCCGACAATCTCATTGAGATCGCCTGGGATTCGCTGGGCACATCACTCGTGTGGGATGCTGACCCTTACCTGCCTTCGGGTATCATCTTCGCCACTGCTAAAAGCGAAGGGCTTTTTGTCTATCAGCCCACTTACACACATGCCGCATGGATTCAAGGCCTGGTGACGGATGCCACCACCAACCTCCCACTCTCTGACGCAAAAGTTTTTGTGCTGAATTCACCGAATGCAGACACCACCGGCGCAGACGGGGCTTACAAAACCGGGGCAGCAGCAACGGGTAGTTACACCCTTCGAGCCGAGCGAGTGGGCTACCAGCCGCAGGTAGTAAGCAATGTGTCGCTTTTGAGCGGGAGCATTGCTTCGCTTAATTTTGCATTGACGCCTTTGATAATTGGCACGAAAGACCTTGGTAATGAGTCCTTTGTGCGCGTTTCGCCTACGCCTTTCACTGATTTTTTGAAGATTGAATTTCCTGAGGGAAGCCAACTCAAGGGCGAAACCACCCTGCTTCGTTTAAGCGATTTTTCCGGAAAAACCATTTTGGAAAAAAAGGCGGACGCAAGTGGAACCACGGTTCTGGAGGGTTTGAAGAACTTGCCGACGGGCGCTTATTTCCTTCATGCAGTGAATGAAAAAGGTCTGACTAAGACCGTAAAAGTGGTTAAGATATAGGCTACCTCCCCACGACCACCCTATACGCCACCCTACTTCCATCGCGCTGCACCCACAATATGTACACACCGTTGGGCAAATACGAAGTGTCGAAAAAATAGGCTGCTTCATTGCCTACTTGCGTTTCTATCAATCGCCCCGACAAATCAGTGAGCCGAAGGCGCACGATTCTGCCCTCCTTCGTCGAGGCTTCAGCGGGTAAAACATAAACGACCACTTCATCGGTGGCAGGATTGGGTAAAATTCGGATACCCAAATCAGAAGAAATGTCCTCCACCCCTAACGCAATGAGTTGAATCGTCAGCACCGTGCTGCATCCATTTCCACCTGTCACGGTAACGGTGTATGTGCCGTTCGTCAGTCCGTTAATATCCTCCGTAGTACTGCCATTGCTCCAAAGAAAAGTGAATGGCGCCTGACCGCCCAGCACCAACAGATCAATGTAAGCATCTGCCGCTCCGGGAGCAGACTCTTCATTGGTGAGTGCCAGAACTTCCATTGCTGGAGGCACGTTGAGGGCACTTATTTCCATACAGCCATTTACATCCGTTACCGTAACGGCGACCGTGCCGGAGAAACCATTGGGCAACGACACACTCTGATCAGTGCCTCCTATTGACCAAGCGTATTCATAAGGCCCAAGCCCCCCTAAAACATTGGCAGCCAAAGCTTCAGGACTGCAAGGATTGCCCTCATAAGTAAAATCTACGGAAAGCCCCATGCCGCCTTGAAGGACATCTATACACTTGATAGAAAAGCAACCATTCGCACCTGTCACCGTGAGGCAATAAGTGCCCGGCTCAGTTACCTCCGGGTTTTGCAGGGAACTTGTCCACCCTCCAAAGCCGGACCAGGCGTAGGTCACGTTTGGCGTATTGGAATTCCCAAACAATTGCACGGAAGGATGTGTACAATCCAGCAAGAGGCCGTTGTGGGCAATGAATGCACCAGGCGGATTTGAATCTTCCTGCACCGTGATGATGTAGTTTTTGGAACAACCATTGGCCGTAGAGGATACCTTAAAAACAAAAAAGGATCCGAGTCCAAGGGTTTGCCCCGGAAAAACCTCTACTCCATCCGCAAAATAATGCACGTTGGCTGGGGCATCCGGGACGATAAAGGGCGTCGGTGGGTTGCAATTTAATATAACCGTGTTGGGTATATTTATTTGCGGCAACATTGTGTCCACATACACCGTAGCATAAGCCGCTGTGGTACAGCCATTGGGAGCAGTCACCACGACGGTGTAAACGCCGCCTTCGGTAGCGATGAACCCATTGTGAACTCCACCGTCAGGATTGTACCATTGCACGGAACTGTTGGGCGGGTCGAAATGCGTTCCCAAAGTCAGCGAGGTCACATTGCAATTCAATAAACCACCCAACCCAATAGCGGCAGGCCCTGTTCCGGGGACAAAAATGACCGATTTGGGTGCGCCAGTGCTGGAATTGTAAAACGCTCCCCCACCCGGCGTGACCTCCAATTTTACTGCCCGAACGGAGTAAAACAGGGTGTCCACAGGCGGCGCAATATCTTCCCAAGAGGTTTGGAACAACAGATCGGGCGTTACTCGGAGATAAGGCCCATCGAGGCTGAAAGCGCGATAAACCAGGTACGCCACCACTTCAGGATCGGGTGAGGCCGTCCAGTGCAGGTTGACTTTGTTGCAATTGGAAACGACCGTCAAGTTGCTGGCAGGCGCGACGATTTTTGCCCGAAGGGTCGGGTCGCCAAGCAGCGCGACGTGGGCGCCGCTTTCGCCGTTGGAACCGACATAGGCCGTGTTGAATTGAGCGTTTTGGGTTTCTTTTAAGCAATATCCAATGGTTTCACCAGTGGCCAAACCGTGCTGCATCCAATGCGGGCGCCCGGCCCAACTAACGGCCAAAACGCTCCCTTTAGAGGCCAATAAAGCCGGTAAAAGCGGGTTCGTTTCAAAATCCCAATCACCAAAATAGTCGCCGTACAAGTTGGCAAATACCGTCCGGACGGAGTCCGTAGCAAAATTTGTTGCCGAGCCGATCCCGCTGGCACTCGAATAGGTACCGTTGGTGCCTGCGCCATAGCTCAGCAGGTAACGTTCCGGGTTCAAAAATTCCCCAGCCGCTACGTTCCATTCTCCGGTCAAAGGGATCGCATTGCGATAACCATCAGCGGCGAACGCTTCACCGCTCGACCAGCCCAGCTGGTCGTCCACCAAAGCGCGATTGGGCACGGTGTATTGCCCGGTGCGCCATAGGTGGTTTTTGAATAAATATCTGCGCAGCAATTCCACGGGTGACAGGCCAAATGTGGCGGCAGAAAGCCTTCGGAAATCAAGTCTTCCGACAGGGATTTCCACAGCCGAGGGCAAAGTGTTTTGGTCAAATTTTCCATCGCCGGGCACGTTTCGGTTGGCGAGGCGGGCAGTGTTCGGGATATTCACCCCATTATCGGTCCAAGCGCCGTTCACATCGCCGTAGTAGGCATCACAGGGCCAGGCCCCAATATGGTCGGGCTTGGAGTCCCACGCCATGCTGCCCGAGTAGGGGATGGGCACATTGCCCATGAGCAGTACGGCTTTTACGTTTGCGGGGTCGGCGTTGTAGGCGTTCAGAATTTGGTTTTTTACCGATTGAACGGTGGCGAACGGGCCTATTTTGAAGGGCATAGTTTGCCAGCCTTTGCCGCGCAAGTCATTTTTAAAGGTTACCAGATCTGCGCCCAACTGGTCGGCAGTGGTGGAATCAATGAACACGAGGATTTTTCCGCGATTGTCCACCACGGGCTTGAAAAAATTGGCAAAAGCATAGCCGTAGGCTGTAATGCTGCCTGTTTTTCGTTCCACGGCATATTCGTAGGTTTCGTTTCCGTCGAGACCCGAGTCAAAATAGCCATTGAGCTGGGTTTCGGTGGCATTTACCAGTTCGACCCAGGTGTCACCTGCAGCCCCTTTCACCCGGCGGCGCAGGATGATGTCAGATGGCTGTGGGTTGGCCCAGCTCAGAAACACGGCTGGAGGGTTTAGCCCGGCAGAAAGTTGCATAGGTACTACGGCGTCTTGCGGGGTTTGGGCAAGAAGGGTGGAGGTGAAGAAAATGAGGAGGAGGAAAGTTAAGGATCGGGACATGGGATGAAGTGTAAGAGATTAAATTGTCTTGCAAAAATAGTTAGAGAGATTGGGAAATTGAGATATTAGGATATTAGGTACAAAAAGCAATCCAATATCCCAATATCTCAATTTCCCAATCACTCTAACTACCTTTGCCCCCGCTTATGGGCCGCATCCTCGCTATAGATTTTGGACTGAAACGCACGGGCATCGCTGTTACCGACCCCCTGAAAATCATTGCCAGCGCACTTGCAACGGTGCCTACACACGAGGTATTGGCCTATCTTCAACGCTATTGTGCTGAAGAGGAGGTGGAGCATTTTGTGCTGGGGCTTCCGCTCCATGCGGATGGCAATCCCGCGCAAATAGCCCCCCAAGCAGATGCTTTTGCAGTAAGGTTGCAAAAACTTTTCCCTGAAAAAAAAGTTATTCGCCAGGACGAGCGAAACACTTCCAACGACGCAAAAAAAATAATCCTCCAAAGCGGGATCAAAAAACAGAAACGCCGCGACAAAGCACTGGTAGACAAAATCGCTGCCGCGCTCATTTTAGAGCAATACATGGAGGAAAACTATTGGAACGATTGATTCGATTGGAACGATTGATTCGATTGATTCGATTGGGGCATCCGAAGAAAGCATGGATTTTGCCTTCTTCGGATGCCCAATCGAAACAATCGTTCCAATCGAATCAGTCGAATCAATCAAACAATCGAATCAATCAAAAAATGTTACTCCCAGTTTATGCCTACGGGCAACCTATTTTAAAAAAGGTTTCGGCTCATATAGGCCCAGAATATCCTGATTTGCAGGAACTTATCGCCAATATGTGGGAGACTATGTACCACACCGATGGAGTCGGCATCGCTGCGCCACAAGTTGGGCACAGCATCCGGCTTTTTGTGATTGATACGGAGCAGGTAGATCGAAAAGAAGGAATGGAGGCTGCAACCGACACCCCTTTTAAGCAGGTGTTCATCAACGCGCAAATGTTGGACGAGACCGGCAACCCATGGACGTACGAAGAAGGCTGCCTCAGCATACCTGACATACGCGGCGACGTGGAGAGACCCCATGCAATTCGCATCCGCTGGCAGGACGAAAACTTTCAAGAACACGAGGGTCTGTTCACCGGCATCAACGCCCGGGTCATACAACATGAGTACGACCATATCGAAGGTGTCCTTTTCACTGAAAGGCTAAAACCTCTAAAAAAACGCCTCATTCAGCGCAGAATGGAGGCTATTCGAGAGGGAAGGGTGAAGACGGACTATAAAATGAGGTTCTACAACGGGCGGTAGCGAATAGTGTCTTAGACCTTACAAGTTTTTGTTATGGTATAAAAGTTGCAGGAGGTGTGGTAAATAATCTTTGCACACCATGCTCCGTCATCTTGATATCCTTGTCGCCGACAACCACCCCATTTTTGTTGAGGGGCTGCGCTCCATGTTGTCTAATACGGGCGATGACGAGCGTTTTTCCTACCACATAAAAGCGGTAGCCAGCAACGGGCTTCAAGTTGCAGAATACCTAAAGGCCTCGCAGCCCGACCTTTTCTTGCTCGACCCCGACTTGCCTGATGCCGAGGTTTTAAAAATCGTTTCATCGGTCAAGCAAAACGGCGCCAAAACCCGTATCCTGATCCTCAATGGTTCGGGAGACCCAGCCCACATACAAGCTGCTTTCAGAGCAGGTGCAGATGGCTATATGCTCAAGTCTGGTTCATACGACGAACTTTTGATGGCTGTGGGCGAATTGGCCGAGGGCCGCAGCTTTATTGGCCGGGGATTGATGCCCATGAATTTGCAACACAGCGATGGCGCACTTGCACCCGACCTGCAATTTGCAAAAAAAAGTGGACTTACACGCCGCGAATTGGAGGTTTTGAAACTTATCGGTCAAGCCTTGACAAACAAAGAAATCTCCGAGCGCATTTTCATCAGCGACCAGACAGCCAGTGTCCATCGCAAGAATATCATGCGAAAGCTGCGTGTAAACAGTACCGGAGCCCTCATAAAAATGGCTTTTGAAAATCATTTGGTCTGACAACTTTTTTTTCGATCAACTGTTTGGAAAACGGTTATCGGCTGTTGTATATTTGCCCGCTTTTCCGTCCTTAATTTAGAGCCTTCTGCTCACCTTTGCTTTAAATTAACCTTCTTGTGGTAGCCAATGCCCCTTGTTAGGCACTGTATTTGCTGCCTTGTATGTCAATTTGCAAGCTTTACTTGCTAAAAACTTGGAGAACTCATAGCGACTTTTTTAACTTTGTCGCGCTTTGAGGTTGTTCCTTAAAAAATGGCCTGTTTTAGCTCATAAAAGCACACTCAAACGATTACTTTTTCTCTTAATCTTTATCTCATGAAAAAAGCGAACGCTACACTTTTTTTTAATCTGCTGGGATGGACGTTGGCCTTGGCTTTATCGCTTTCGGCAAACAATGCCACGACCGCCCAATGCGTCATGATTTGCAACGATTTAGTTCAAATTTCTTTGGACCAGGACTGCCAGGTGGAAATATTGCCCGACATGATTTTAGAAGGCAATGGATGTCCTAACGGGAATTTCCAAGTGCAAGCAAAAATCAACGGCGTATGGACGCCTGCACAAGGCAATGGCAATTTTGTGGCCACCTCTGCGCATATCAACCTCACCCTTCAGGTTCGTGTAAAAGACCTCATTTCGGGTAATACTTGCTCAGGACTCGCGCATATCGAAGACAAACTCCCGCCCGTGTTGGATTGCCATGACGTATTCCTGAACTGCGCCATCACGAATTACACCCCGGCTTACATACTTGACGTGCTGAACCTTTCTGATGCCTATCCTTCGGTTGACGAAAACTGTACCTCTACCACACTTACCTATATTGACACATGGTTTGACCTTGGCTGCGGTGGAAGCATCAATGGCCACTCTGACATCAGTGCATACGTCCTCCGCAAATGGACGGCTGTGGATCAAAGCGGCAATTCTGCGACCTGCAACCAATACATCTATTTCGAGCGCCGCCACGGAGTTGACGTGTTTTTTCCCGCTGACTACACCGTAGATTGCTCCAATCCGAACACGAGCCCAAGCGTAACAGGTGCGCCATACGTGGTAGATTTTGGCCTTCACTTTGATGTTTGGCCCAACGGCACCTTCTGCGAACTCAACGGCACATACCAAGATTTGAAATTGCCTATCTGTGATGGCACCTACAAAATACTCCGTACTTGGACGATATACGACTGGTGTTTGCCTACAGGCCCCCTCAACCCACTGACCCACATTCAGATCATCAAGGTCTTGGACGACCAAGGCCCAGAGCTGGATTGCCCAGCAAACATGACCTTGAGCATCAACCCGAATGACTGCCAACTTGATCTCAATCTCCCCGATGTAATCGTGACGGACAACTGCTCGCGCCTTGCTTCTATTGAAGCACAATGGTTGGACTACAACGGCATCGGGCATTCGATTTACGGGACCTTTACCACTTTCCCTGGCAACAATTTTTGGGACCGCGACACCCTCGCCGTGTTGGGTATTGCTGAAAACCTGGGGATTGGCGTCAATCAGATAAAATACATCATCAAGGATGATTGTGGCAACAGCACCGTTTGTTACTTTGATGTGACGGTGCGCGACTACGATCCGCCAGTGGCTGCCTGCGACCAGACTACCGTGGTCGCCATAGGGCCAGACGATCCAAACGACTGCTACACAAGTGCGAATGGATGTGGTTTTGCCGGTGTTACTTGGGTCAAAGCATCCACCTTTAACGACGGCTCTTACGATAACTGCAACAATATTAAATTCACCATCCGTCGCATGGAACCGTATTCCAATTGTGTCAATAACTTGAGTACCAATCCCTGTTATTTGGACGCGTTCGGAGATTTGGTCTTCAGTGAACAGGATATTGCAAAAATGGAACTAGATTCTATCAAGTTCTATTGCTGCGAAGTGGGTACTACCCAAACGGTTATACTTCGCGTATATCAAACCGATCTGTATGGAGTCATCATGCTTGACGACGATGGGAACCCTATTTATAATGAGTGCATGATCCAGGTGGAGGTACAGGACAAGCTGAAACCCAATTGCATACCCCCTCCCAACGTCACCGTGAACTGCGAGAATTTCGATCCGAGCCTCTGGGCTTACGGCAAGCCTCAAATTTCAGACAATTGCTGCCTCGACACCTCCAAAGTGTACCAAGGCCAGTGCGGCTTAACGCACACTGTGGCCTACAACAACTTCGACACGGTTTGCAACAAGGGCACTATTACCCGCACTTTCCGCGCCTTCGACTGCCATGGCTTCTCTAGCCAGTGCACGCAGCGCGTGGTCGTCACTTACGAACAGGACTACTTCATCAAGTTCCCCAATGATGTTATCGTGACAATCTGTGACGGAACAGGCATTTACGGTGAACCCATCTTCTACGGCAAGGACTGCGAACTCTTGGGCGTATCTTTCCAAGATGAAGTATTTACGGTTGTACCAGACGCTTGCTTCAAGATTGAACGTACCTGGCAAATCATCAACTGGTGTACCTACAACCCCAACGCCCCCTGCATCTACGTTCCGAACCCGAACCCGAACCCGCAGGTGAACAATCCGGCGAACCTTCCCGGCCCGACCGTTTCCGAGTGCGGCACTTTGCCGCCTTGGGCACCGACGATCGTTCGCATCAACCCGACCGACCCGCAGCCGACGAATTTTTGTACCTTCTGGGACAAGAACGCCAACTGCTACCGCTATAAACAGATCATAAAAATCCTAGACGGGCAAGCGCCTACGGGGACTTATGTCACGCCTACTTGTGCCAACCAAAACTGGCTTACGCCAAACAGCCCCCTCCTCTGGAACGAGTCGTATTGGTGGCACAACGGCTTTCAAACACACGACCTGTGCGAGGAGCCAACGGACCTTTGCATCACAGGCACCGACGCCTGCTCCGGCTCCAACATCAACATTGAGTACCTGCTGTTCCTCGACCTCGACGGCGACGGCATCATGGAGACCGTTGTGAACTCTGTGAACGTCGGCATCGCCGGCCTGGGCTGGAACAACGTGTTCTTTGGCAACGCCCTCAACCCAAACTTCTCAGGCGGTACGCCCCAGAATTTCGATGAACGCTCCGTGCCGTTCAACCAAAAGTGGGGCTTCGCAATCCAAGAGACGGTTTCTGGCAACAATAAGACCGCTTGCGTGCGCTGGAACACCCAATCAGCACAGAATACCTTCGTGGTGCCTGAGCTGCCGCATGGCAAGCACAAGATCAAGTGGTTTATCACGGATGGCTGCGGCAACAATAAGGAGTACGAGTACACCTTTACTGTGAAGGACTGCAAGGCCCCAACAGTGGTTTGCCTGAACGGCCTGTCGGTGAACATCATGCCGACAAGCATGATCACCTTGTGGGCTTCAGACTTCCTCCAGTATACCGAAGATAACTGCACGCCAACCAGCCTGATCAAGATCGGTATCCGCAAATGTGGCACAGGCACAGGTTTCCCAGTTGACCAAAATGGCAACCCGATCACGAGCGTGAACTTCGATTGCACCGAAGTGGGCACGCAATGTGTTGAACTGTGGGCCATAGATGCCGCAGGGAATGCTGACTTCTGCGAAACCTTTGTCATTGTCCAGGACAACATCGGCATTTGCGGTGGCGACCCAAAACCGGTTATTGCAGGCGCTTTGAAGACCGAAACGCAAGAGGGTGTGGAGGAAGCCAACGTCGTGCTTTATGGGATACCGCACAATGGCGACCCAGGCGTGACACTGTATGAGATGACCGATAATTTGGGGAATTTCATGTTTGTCAATGCACTGCCTGTAGGTTCCGACTACGTCATCGCGCCAGAGAATGACAACAACCCACTCAATGGCGTGACGACCTACGACCTTGTGCTTATTTCCAAGCACATCCTGGGCATCGAGCCATTGAACTCCCCGTACAAGATGATCGCTGCCGATGCGAACAAGAGCGGAAGTATCACCACCTTCGACATTGTGGAGTTCCGCAAACTCATTTTGGGTATCTACAGTGAAATGCCGAACAACACATCGTGGCGTTTTGTGGACAAATACTACAATTTCCCCAACCTGATCAACCCTTTCCAAGAGTTGTTCCCGGAAGTAAAATCTGTTCAGAATATGCAAATGGCAAACCTCAACGAAGATTTTGTTGGGGTCAAAATCGGCATGAATCACGCCCATGG
>JANMME010000639.1:0-2791 GCA_031373015.1 Saprospiraceae bacterium | reverse complement strand
TTAGTGTACGATTGAAAAAAATCTGTGAAAATCCGTGTCTAATCCGTGTCATCCGTGGCCCATTGCGCTTAGTGGGGGAGCGTTCCCAAATAACACTACTTTCAACCAAATAACAAATATAATAACTAATTTTGCATACCCATTCTTTTCCAAAACAATCAGAAACCCAAGCTTATGCCGCTTGCCAAACCAATCCCCGCCCTCCGCAAAGACCTCCAGGCCATGCTGGTGGAGGACTTGCCCGCTACCCTGACCGCACTCAAACAGCTACTTCCTGAAACTTGCGACAAGCACGCGCTAGTCACAGCATTGCAGGCACGCTTGCAGCAACTCAATAAAGACCGCATCCGCGGGATCATTGATACGGCAGAATACGCCAGGCGGGTTGCGAGTATTAGTGCCGATTGTTATGATTTGATAAACGACCTTGAATTGGAGGACTTTGAAGACAAACCCGCCTCCGCCAAGGCTACGGCGGGTAAACAAGGCAGCGTCCTCTACCGCATCCCGCATCGGATGCCCCTGCGGAAACCCTCTATCTGTACCATCCGGGTGGCCATAGACGAAGACGCCATTCTCGAAGACATCGTGCTCGACGACGATGTGCGCCTGCGCCAGCGCGTGGAAGTGTCAGACCGGATGAGCGCAGAACTCCTGGATACCGAAGGCAATGTGTTCGAAATTGTAGCCTTCAACGCCGCTCAGCAAAAGGTGCGCGACACGGGCTACACGCAGTGGTTGTTTCGCGTAACCCCAAGGGTGGAAGGCGAGCACCAACTGTTGGTCAAAGTTTCCCTGCTAGAGTTCGATCCCAACACCAAGGAGTATGTGCCGAGGGATGTGTCCATTATGGAGACGGTTACTATTGTGACGGAGGTTTTAGCGCCCTCCGACAGTGAGGAAACACCGCTCAAATCCGCCGGACACCAATTCTCGCTTGGGCCTGAAACCGCCAAATCATCCAAAATAAAAGCACCTTCCTCCCAACGCGGTCTCCGCGCCCTGGCCATCTTTCTTGGTTTTTTGATTCTTGCTCCCAGCGCCACTTGGGCGCTCAGCCCCCCGCTCCCCCGCGACCTTTTTCTCGCTACCTTACAAGCCGACCTAATCGGCAGCACAGCGGGTTATGACGGCTTTATCCAAGAACATAAGCAAGACCCTGCCGCCCGCCCTTATCTCGAAAAAGCCTATTTCAGAAAAGCCGACAAAACCGAAGCCCTCGCCGATTTCCGCGCCTACCAGCACGAATTCCCGGACGGTGAGCACAAAATCGTGATTGTGGACAAAATCAGGGCCCTTGAAGTTAAAGCCGTTGCGAGCATCCAACAAGCCCCCGAAGCTGCCAAAATCCAGCAGTTTGTAGCCGATTTTCCGGATGCTGAGCACCTGCCGGAGGTGAAACAAGCGGCCGAAACCCGCCCTGAAATCCGCACGGCAGTGCTGCCCATCCTGGAAAACGCCTACGTCGTGACCATGCAGGTGCAGCCCAGCGAACAGAAGGCCCACGCCTATCTCCGCGATTTCCCGCAGCAGGAAAGACTGAACGAAGTGGCCAATGCCGCCGCGACGCAGCCCGAAATTTTTAAAAAAGTGCAGCCCGAACTGGAAGATGCTTACTTGAACAAAATGCGTATTGGCATCACGGAAGACCAATCAACGCAGTTCCAGCAAAGATTCCCTGAACCGGTGCGCAGGGCGGAATTTGAAAAGATATTGGCCCAAAACCCGGCTTTGCTAAAAGCAGCCGTGGACAAAATGGAGCAAGCAGAAACCGACCGAAAAGCACAGGAATCCGAGGCTGCCCGACTCGCCGATCTCCAGCGCCGCGCCCAGGCAGCCAATGATGAAGTAGAACGTACGCGCCTGGCAAAAGAAGCAGCACAGGAGGCCGCCCGCCTACGCACCCGCGACTCCCTTGCCGAAGCTGGACGCCAGCGTGCCCTTGCAGAGCAGCAACGCCTAGAAGCCGAAGCCCGCCGCGATACGGATGGAGATGGGATTCCGGACAAGGACGACCGATGCCCCAACGAAAAAGGCGCAACTGCGGACGCTGGCTGCCCACCCAAACCCAGTCCGACCAGCGACCCAAACCAGACTGGCAGTCTCGATCTAAACAGTTTTATCAGAAACCGCAAGTCTGGCTTTAGCATGAAATCTGTGGCGGGCGGCAAATACACCATGGGAAGCCCGGCCAGCGAGAAAGATCATCAGGACGACGAATGCCAACACGAAGTGACCGTAGGCGCATTCAAAATAGGTTATTACGAAGTAACACAGGCTGACTGGCGCGAGATCATGGGCGGCGACCCGCCTGGATTAAGGTTTAAAGGTTGCGACGAGTGCCCAGTGGAGAATGTCTCGTGGAATGACATCCAAGATTTCTTAAAAAAACTCGAGGCCAAAACGGGACAAAAATTCCGCCTGCCCACTGAAGCAGAATGGGAATACGCTGCTCGCGGCGGAAATCAAAGCAAGGGATACCTCTATGCCGGTGGAAATACGCTCAACGATGTGGCTTGGAATAACAATAATTCTGACTCAAAAACTCACTCGGTAGGCACAAGAAAGGCCAATGAACTGGGTTTGTACGACATGAGCGGTAATGTGAGGGAATGGTGCCAGGATACTTATAAACCTTATCCTTGCGACAGTAAAAACAAAACAAATAGTTCGTCTCATTGCCTCCGTGGTGGTTCGTGGGGCAACTTTAGCGTCCACCGCTGTGCAGTGCGCGACAACGTTGAACCGTCGGTTCGGTATCGTAACTACGGGTTCCGGCTCGCCCAGGACT
>JANMME010000625.1:0-2127 GCA_031373015.1 Saprospiraceae bacterium | reverse complement strand
CAATTTTTGCCTAAAAGGTGGGGCGTTGCTCTATGCACTCGAACGCGAAACGAGCCGCCCCACGCTCGATATTGACTTGCTTTCCCTCAAAATTCGTTTGGACAAAGAACGATTTGCCGGAATTTTCCGGGAAATATGTGGTTTCCAACACCCGGACGACTGCGTTCAATTTGACACTGAAAAAATTACCGTATCGGAAATCATGGAGCAACGACGGTACGCTAGTTTGCAAATCAAAGTCCCGGTTTCGCTCGGTACCATGCGGCAATTGATGAAAATTGACATTGGTTTTGGGGATGTGGTCACGCCCAAACCCGATTTTATGACCTATCCCACCTTGCTTGACATGGAAGCACCCGAAATCAAAGCCTATTCCCGCGAGACGGTCATCGCAGAAAAATTCGAGGCGATGATTGACCTGTCGGAATCGAACAGCCGGATGAAGGATTTCTACGACGTTTATCAACTCCTTTCCAAAAAACGATTTGACCCGGAAATCTTGCAATTGGCGGTTGCTCAAACTTTTAAGAACAGAGGTAGCGTCGTACGGCACAAACACCCGATTTTTGAACCCGCTTTTGCCGATGACACAATTCGTAACAAACTTTGGGAAGGGTTTCTGCTCCGCTCAAAATTGAGCGATTCCGTTGCTTTTTCGGAGGTCATGCATTGTATTCGGGAGCATTTGTCACCAGTATATGAAAAACTTTTCCAGTAAAAGCCTAGAGCAAAAGCCAATTAGCCCGGCTGAGGAAAAAACAAAGGTCTCCGCTAACAATACGTGTTTTTTATATAGAACCAATCCATAGGCGACATGGACAAAAAAGCACCCTTCCATCCACATACGCTCGAAAGTTCTTCGACCTCCATCCTTGTAGCTCTTTCGGAAACGGAGGTAGGCAAGGTCGTTCTTCCCAACCATTTGGTGTTCGTAGAAGTCCACACCTATTCGTGCATGGGGATTTGATGCGACCGACCAATTTCTTCAATAGGGGCGACAAAGAATGGATGTTCAGGAATATCGTTCAAACAGAAAGCGGTCTACGGTTGATAGACGCAGGATTTGGCACAATAGCCAACAAGGACAACATCAGTCTGTTTGCAAGCATCCTGATTCGGGAACGAGATGAAATCAAGTGTTTTAGGGAATATTACCTCGAATAACACTATACCATCCTGAACGAAGTGAAGGATATGATCTGGCTAATTGCACTGCTTTCATAAGCATATCCTTCACTTCGTTCAGGATGGCACACTCAGTTTGGGTACTCGACACGCCGCCATAAGGTTATCCCAGTCAGTCTCTTAGAAACAGTCCTACACTTCTTAGTTTTAAATTTTCCTGTTCTCCTGTTTTACATTTTGCGGTTTAATCTCTTCTTGGACATCCCCTACCCCTTCACGTCCCCATAAATCACCTTCATTTTCATATTAAAAAACATAAACGACAGCACATCGGAGGCTTCTTCTATAAGTTTTGAGGTGGGTTTGCCTGCGCCGTGCCCGGCACTGGTCTCGATGCGAATTAAGGTCGGGTTCATGCTTTGTTGGTTTTCCTGCAAAGCAGAGGCGAACTTGAAGGAGTGTGCCGGCACCACCCGGTCGTCGTGATCTGCCGTAGTGATCATTGTGGCCGGATAGGCTGTCTTTTTCACGTTGTGCAGCGGGGAATATTTGATGAGGCAAGGGTAATCTTCGGCATTGTCGGAGCGGCCATAATCCGTGGCCAATGCGTAGCCGATGGTGAACTGGTGGTAGCGCAGCATATCCAGCACACCCACCGCCGGGAAGCACACGCCAAAAAGGTCGGGCCGCTGGGTCATACAAGCACCTACAAGCAGACCGCCGTTGGAGCCGCCCTGAATGGCGAGGCGTGGGGGCGAAGTGTATTTTTTCTCGATCAAATATTCCGCTGCACCGATGAAATCGTCAAACACATTTTGCTTTTGGCATTTGGTACCGGACTTGTGCCATTTTTCACCAAATTCGCCGCCGCCCCGGATGTTGGCTACCACAAAGATTCCGTTGTTTTCCAGCAAAGCCGCCTTGGAGGGGCTAAATGCGGGCGAAATACTGATATTAAAACCGCCATAGCCATAGAGCAGCGTCGGGTTCTGGCCGTCGTAG
>JANMME010000582.1:0-6156 GCA_031373015.1 Saprospiraceae bacterium | reverse complement strand
ATCGGCCTGGTAAAAGAACGCAAACCGCTCGGGCATTCCGGGCAGCGCAAATTGCAGGCGGTGGTGGGTTCGATGCTGACCGTGACGGGCATTCCCCATTGCACGGCACGGCGCGTCCATTTTGACCAATAAAAAGAAGCGAGCACCTGGAAGAAGTTCCAGGCGCGGCGTGGGGTGAGTTTGGAGAGGAAGTTGAGGGAGTCGTGGAGATGGAGTTTCATCCATGCAAAGGTAGCCTTGAAAAAGCGGTTCGCTCATTCCAGCATGGCATTGGGATTAAAATTGGCAGCTTCCAATCATTTTTGTAAGAACATCATGTAGTTAGGCTTTATCTTTCTGAAAAACTCAGGCCATGATTTGCAAAACCTTTTTTCGAATCGCTATTCTTCTTCCTTTTTTCTCGGCCTCGGCCAATTCCCAGACGCTTCAATCAAAATGGGAAAACCTGCCAGGCCCTGATGGTGGGAATGTTTTGCAATTCGAGACAGATGGCAATATGCTCTATGCACTTACTCGGGGAGGTATTTACAAAAGCCAAAATGATGGAGAAACTTGGGCTTTGCTCGAAGGCTCGCGTAATGTGGCAGACCGTTTTGCAAAGTTTGAAGCCGATGCCGGGGTACTCTATGTACTCAATGGCGATGGCATCCTGTCGCGCAGTCGGGACATGGGCGCTACATGGAAATCAGTCCTTCAAAAGCCCTACCCTGTTGATGTGCCCGGAGGAAGACCCACCGGTTTTTTTGTGATGGGCGACACGGTGATTGCTTTAACCGTGATAACTATTTACCGCTCTGTAAATCAGGGTGATACATGGCAGCAAACTGTTGTGCCAAATGACTTTTCTTCTCATGACTTTAAGAGTTTTGCCAAAGTGGGGAACGATGTTTTTGTAGCCTATGACCGCTTCATCTTAAAATCCAAGGATAGTGGCTTGACTTGGGAGCAGAACTTTTCGAGCAGCTTCAATTTCGCTGATATGGAGGCTATAGATACAGTTTTGTATGCGCTTTATGATGGATACCCACGCTTGATCCGCTCTTACGACCACGGTGTACATTGGGACAAAATTGATGCTGATTCTATCAAATTTGGCCAATATAATGATGAAACCAGCGATTGGCTTACAGGTACAGGGGATAAAGTGTTTTATGCCTCTGACTATTGGTGCGTTCACGGTGGCGTTCAGATGTTTCGTTCTTTTGATGGAGGCGAGGATTGGGGCACTTGTCAACGGCTGGGATTACGCTCCCACTTTTTGAACGATTTAAAGGCTCTTCCGCAACGCTTGCTTGCAGGAACGGAGCAGGGCGTTTTCCGTTCGCAAGATGATGCCACTTCTTTTCAACCTTTTCACCAAGGGATGAATAGCACTGTTGTTTATTCGCTTTCCAAAACACACACGGGCCGTTGGTGGACGAACACTGGACAGGGCGTTTTTTCCTCTGATAACGACGGTAAAACTTGGGATTTGCGATTCCCCGGAGAACTGGAAGACCCTTGCAATAGTCGGTGGAATCAAATTCTATTTACAAAACGTCGCATTGTTCGAACCGATCCTGATTTGTATTACAATACCCATGCCTGGACATCTGACGATGGGGGCGATTCTTGGACAGAAATTCCCCCTACGTCCATGTTCTGGTCTCCTGAAGTATATGCTTCAGATGAAACGATCTGGCTGGCAGAAAAAAAACAACTCTATAAAATGAAGGATTCGGACCATGCGCTTTTTGAGGTCACGCTTCCCGCGCAAGGCTATCCTTCCGATATATTGGTGTCTGGCAATAAAATAGTCCTATCGATTGGCCAGGAAAGGTATGTTTCTGATAATCAGGGGGAAACTTGGGAAATTATAGACAAGCAAACCCCTGCTGGTCAACAGGCTGGCTGGCCAATGTATATGGATACCGAAGCTCTTTTTGCTGTTTCGTTGCCCTTTGAAGATACCATGCTGGTCTATAATTTCAGGGAGAAAATATGGAAACCATTCTATCCAATCGCGGAGGGCGACACACTGAAATATTGGGCGTATCAAATATTGAAAACGGTTGGTGGCCTACGATGGATAGCCGTAAATGGGCGAGGTTTATACTATTCCTCTGTTGAAGAACCGGAAACATGGTACCCGTTTGGACCGCTTTTCCCTTTCAAGTCCCCTTCAGCCCTTGCCTTTGATGTTTCTGAGCAAGAAATGTGGGTCGGCACTGCGGGGGCAGGTATTTACAAAACCAAATTCCGCTTACAACAGGATGTTCCGCCAGCGATAAGTTTTGGCGTTTATCCCAACCCGTCCGTCGGTGAAAGCACACTTTCATCCGCAAGCTTTTTTGCGGAAAAAATGGTGCTGCGCGTATTCGATGTTTCAGGAAAACTATTGAGGGAACAATCGCTCCCTCCGGGGCAATCTTGGGACATAAACCTGAATTTGCCAAACGGACTATACGTATGGCAGGTCATTACCTCACAAGGGTCGGTTTCATTCAAATGGTTGAGAATGGGTTGAATAAAGTAAACCTTGGAAAATTAATGGAGTTCATGCATATTACACTTAATGACTCCAATGACAACTCACCCCTCCAGGCGCGGCGCAGGGTGAGTTTGGAGAGGAAGTTGAGGGAGTTGTTAAAGTGGAGTTTCATCAAAAGGCGATTCGTTTCAGCCCTTCTTCAAGTTGTTGAAATTCAGCGTCCCAGAGGTCGAGTTTTTCTAATTCGGTCTTTGCGAAATGGTAGGAGTCTTCGCGGAGGATTTCGGTGGCGATGGTGGCAGCATACTCTTGGTCGGGCTGACCTTGCGCCATAATGCCATGCAATTTGGATACAATTTTCCTTTGACGACGAGGCAACCGACCTGCTTCAATAAAATCTCTTACCCAGTCTTCCAATTCATCTAACTCCTCTTTTGTCTTAGCGCCAATTTTGAATCGTTTGGTTTGCAATCGTGTCCGATCATTTAAATCAACAACCTCAACGAGTGCTTTTCCTTCTGGCGTTTTTCCATAAAAACGATAAGAACGAAGTTCCAAATGCTCCCTTGGCTCGTGCTCAACTGGGTGAACCATTGGCTCAACAGCGGGATCGTGGACACCCTTGTTAATATTGCAACGTTTACAAGAGGGAAGCAAATTTGTCCATTTCACCACCATTTCTTGGTGAAATTCTTTCGGAAAAAAATGCTCGACCTCCATGTATTTGCTTTCCTCGTCAATCCGGCATTCACAATAACAGCACTTGCCTGACGACATTTCAATCAAGGCTTTTTTGATAAAAACCTGATTCCAGACCCTTTGGCTTTTATCAGCCATGAATATTTCAGTCAATTCTTGTGCCTTTTCATTGGTTAATTCCACTGGACAAGGCACTGGGGAAAGTCGAATCATAAGGCATTGGCAGGGCTTAGGGAGGTCATTTGGAGTTGGAGCAATTTGCGCTGATGACTATCAGGATGTAAAATTTTGTCAAGTTTTTGATAAGCGTCTTCAGCCTTTTCAAAATCATCCGAGTCCAATGCATAGTCAAACTGTTCCATCAAATCAAGATAAGTCTTCGACATGGTTTGCCCTTCCAAATCCATCAAGTCCGTCAGGATTTCTTCCACCGTCCAGCCTCGGAATGAGCGAATTTTGGGCTGCTCAATTTGCACTGACTCGCCTTCTTTTTTTAGAATGACAATATTTACCTCCTCAGCTGATTGTACAATGAGTGGGCTGTGCGCGGTGACGATAAATTGCGTGTTGGGGAAGTGCTTTGTCAAGTGCGCAATGATTTTTCGCTGCCAGTCTGGGTGAAGATGTAGGTCAATTTCATCTACCAAAACGATGGCCGGTTCTGCAAGCGGATTGGGAGAATCAGGATAACGCTCGACCATACGTTTCACTAAATCCAGTACCCAAGCAATCATAGTTTGGTAGCCATAGCCAAGATCACGCAAGCGTATCCAGCCGAAGTCGGTGAGGAATTCTGCGAAATTCACAAAGGCTGTGCCCTTTTCGCGGCTGTTCAGATTGACTTCACGAACATCCGGGAGCAGGCTTGATGCGAGGACTTTTTTGGCAAGATCAAGAACAACTCTGGCTTCAGGCTGCCCCAGCTTTTCCGCAAGGAAAAGGTTGAGGAGCCAATCTTCCATATTTGGTAGGTCTTGATGCTCAAAGAGGTTTGCGTGAGGTCTTTTTTCTTCGCTTTCAGAAAGGGCTAGGGTGGACATTTTACGGGAAGCTCCGTAGCAGAAAATCATAGCACCTTCGAGCACTCCAAACCGAACTGACCGTATGGTACTTCTTTTCTTTCCCCAATAATCAAGAGAATCAGGGAATATTCTAAAATCTGATTTCTTAATAGAATCAAAAAGATTCAAGCTTAAAAAATACTCACCAATAATAACTTCATTTTCATCATTCGGAAAATAATCTCTGTTAATAAAAAATGGAAAAGTATAAAACCCTCCAAGGCTTTTAGGTTCATAGTCGCTAAGATCAATTACTGATGAATTAGTTACCCCTAACCCCGCCAAACACTTCAAAATCGTCGTCTTTCCCGTATTATTATTCCCCAAAATCACTGTCCACTGCGCAGGTTTCCCATTCCCATCCGTTAGATCAATCGTGTGCTTCCCCTTGAAGCATTTCACATCTTCAATCGTCAGCGACTTGAAATAGGCAGGCTGGGGCTTTTCTTGCCCGTTTCCATTTGCTGATGATTTACCGTTGCCTTTTGCCATGGTTTTAAAATTGTTAGACAAAGATGTGAAAATCTCAATTAAAATCCAAAATCGTAAATCACCAATCGTAAATCCCTACCCCTCCACCAGCGTCCCAACATTCTTGCCCAACACGATATCCTGCAAATTAGTAGGCGTGTTAATGTCAAAGACGATGATTGGCATATTGTTTTCCTGACACAGCGTGAAAGCCGTCATGTCCATCACTTCAAGGCCGAGGCTGATGACCTTGGCGAAGGTGAGTTTGTCAAATTTGACGGCCATCGGGTCTTTTTCCGGGTCGGCGGTGTAGATGCCGTCCACCCGGGTACCTTTTAGGATGGCGTGGGCGCCGATTTCGTTGGCGCGGAGCGCAGCGGCCGAGTCGGTGGTAAAAAACGGATTGCCTGTTCCAGCAGCACAGATGACCACGCGACCTTTTTCCAAGTGGCGTATGGCGCGGCGACGGATGTAAGGCTCGGCCACGCTTTCCATTTTCAAAGCGGTCATTACCCGCGTTTGTACTCCGATGCTTTCAAGGGCGCTTTGGAGCGCGAGGCCATTGATGACCGTAGCGAGCATCCCCATATAATCGCCCGTCACGCTGTCAATTCCAGTTCCGTCAGATTGTATGCCCCGGAAAATATTCCCCCCTCCGATCACCACCGCCACTTCCACGCCCATATCGTGCAACTGCTTGATTTGCTGGGCGTAGTGCTGGAGCATTTCGGCCGTGATGCCGAATTTCTGCTGTCCCATCAGGCTCTCGCCAGAAAGTTTGAGGAGTATGCGGTGGTATTTGAGTGCGCCCATTATGATTGTGTTTGTATGTTTACCCGCCATAGCGCTTTTACTCGCCTTAGCCTTTTTAGGCAAGGCACTTTGAAGGGTAAATGGAAGAAGCTGCAAAGGTCAAAAACCTTTTCGACATTGGGCCTTTGACTTTTGAAATACGGGGCATTTCAACTCCTTACACCCCTCTCGACAATTTTTTTCAAAACGCTGCACTTGTTTCAGGGTAAAATCTACCTTTGCAGCTTAACCCGCCATAGCGCGTAGCGCGAAGGAGGCTTTAACCCTACATAGCGCCTCGCCGCCGCCACTGCCTTCGCTAAAGCTTCGGCAGTTGAAATGGCTAAGGCGAGTAAAAGCGCGACGGAGGGGGATTTTTTAACTAAACAATTTTTTTCACTAAACTTTCTGACAGGTGGAATACGGGAATTTTCAACGGAGAGACAATGACAATCCCGACCAAGGTCGGGACCGCGATCGCGGCGGCAATGACCGTGGTGGTTATGGCGGCGGCGGGGATCGTGGCGGATTCCGCGGCGGCAATGACCGTGGCGGCTACGGCGGCGGCGGTGGATTCCGTGGCGGCGGCGACCGTGGCGGTTATGGCGGCGGCGGCGGATTCCGCGGCGGCAATGATCGGGGCGGTTATGGCGGCGGCGGTGG
>JANMME010000560.1:0-3626 GCA_031373015.1 Saprospiraceae bacterium | reverse complement strand
GTAACTGGTATTTAGAGGCAAAAATCTGGCGGTTGTCTTCGGGGAGTGAGTAGTGTACTACCACATCGTTTTTGTCAGCGCAAAGCAAAATCCCGATGGTCGGATTTTCGAAATCCGCTTTTAGATCGCGGTCATAGTAATTGACGTACATCTGCAACTGCCCCAAATCCTGATGCGTAATTTTATCAATTTTAATGTCGAACAGTACGAAGCACTGCTACAATCGGTTGTAAAAAACGAGGTCTATTTTGAATTCGTCGCCACCCAGAATGATGCGCTTTTGCCGCGCCACAAACGAAAAACCGTTGCCCAATTCCAGCAAAAAATCCTGCAAATGCGTGATGATAGCCCCTTCTAAATCAATTTCGTAATAAGACGCTTCGGGTTTCAGCCCCAAAAATTCCAATACCGTTGGATCTTTGATGATTTCATGTGGTTTGGTCGGGCTGCGCTCGCCCCTGGCTATAGCCAGCACACTTTCTTTTTCCTGGCTCATCAGCAGGCGTTCGTATAGCAGGCTGTTGATTTGCCGCTCCATCTGCCGCACCGACCAGGCGTTCTTGACCGATTCGGCAATGTAAAATTCGCGCTTTTCGGGGACATCTATTTTTACCAGGAGCCGGTAGTGCGACCAGCCCAATTCTTGACGCAGTGTGTCAAGAATTGGAAAACGCTGGTAAAAGTCCTTCATCCGCCAAAGATTGTTGGCCGAAAAGCCGGAGCCAAAATCTACCGTAAGATGTACCGAAAGTTCCTCCACCAACCGCTTACCATAGTCCGCACGTTCTTTGCCGCCCTGTTCTTCTTCCACCAATCGCTTGCCGATGTGCCAGTAGGCTGCGGTCAGTTCATGGTTCACCGAGCGGGCAACGCGCTCCCGTGCTTGGGCGATGATGCCGCGTATATCGTCGAGTAGGTGTTGCATGGTGCTTATACTTCAATCGTTTGATTCATCAACCGAGGCAAAAGAATGTCCCGCGCGGCTTTGAGTTTTTGGTTTTGGAGATGGAGGGTTTCGATTTGGGAAAACATCGGGGTTACTATCTTTTCAAAGTGAGAAATCAACTCTTTTGTTGGTTTGAGGCACTCGATCTTTTTAAACGTATCAACAATAATCGTATCGAAAACGCCACCGATTGCAAATTTTTTGATTTTCTCAACTGAATTCTGCAACGCAGAGCAAAGAAAGAATGGCCCAGTTCCATCTTTCCCTGATAGGGCAAAACTTGATTGACTCATAGCCATTGGAACTGCGGCCAAACAAATTCTGCCAACGGTTCCCCTTGCCGTGATGAATACCGTATTTTTCGGATACAGTCTACTATTGCAATTTTTTAGCCCTTCTTCAGTAACCCTTCTTTCGGTCTGATTGATATAAATTGAGTTGTTCCCGCTTCCGTCTTTTGGTGTAAAAAAAGGAATGTCGCCATCCCAAAAATCTTTTCGGTCGGTCTTTGGCGTTCCACCGCTCATAATTTCCGCAACATCAAAAAAACTGTATTTCCCCCACCCTTCCGGAAACCCATCCACCACTTTAACCGCCTCCCAACCCGGTTTATCCGCCGTGGCGGGAAACCGAAACCGCACAAACCAATCCCTGTACAGGTGTTGCGCCGCTTCTTCCAAAAGCCGGATGCGTTTCAGGTTATTTTCAATCAGGTCATCGTAGGCGGATAAAATGGAGGCGATTTTTTGTTGGATGGGGAGTGGGGGCAGTGAAAATGAAAACGCTTTTATTTGACCACCACTAATATGAGGCACACCTACCCCGCCTTGTATGTTTTTTAGATATACTGCAAAATCAGGAGAGGAAACAATGTACCGAAGAAATGTTTGAGACAACCCATTTACTCCTCTTAATCTGGCAACTCGTTGAACCAATAGACTTGGAGGGTCATTCTCTCTTATCCAACCAAATTTCAACCCTGCTTCAATCCAAGGTCTATCCATTGCCAAAACAATGTCATTTGACTCCAAAAAAGCACTTTGATAGTATTTCGCTTCGGCTTCTGGATAGTATTTTGACTTCTCCCAAAGAATACACCCGATGCCAATATTTTCACCTTTAATCAGAGGTATGTCTTTAGGATTGTCAGTAAAGTCTTTACTTTTGAAAGCGGGCCCGCTCGCAAAATCAACATGATTTCCCAATTTGACTTCTTCCCACTTCATAGCCCCAACTCGTTTAAATGTTCCTGAATCGTTCCGGCCAGCACCGCCGCTTCGCGATCGAGCTCGGCAAGTTCTAATTTGATTTCCCCCATGCGCTCCTCGAAATCAAAGCCATCATCATCTTGTGCAGCTACGCCCACATATCGCCCGGCGGTGAGGCTGTAATCATTAGCGACAATCTCTGCTTGTGTCACTACCCGGCACAAGCCCGGTACATCCTGGTACTTGCCTTCGGGAAAGCGGGAGATAAGCCAATGCAATTCTTTGTCAAAATACAAGGCACGGTCGGCGGCTTCTTGAAATTGATGGGCGAGGTTCTCCAGTTTTCCCAAATGGGTTTGAAGGGGTTCGCGCCTTGACTTTTCCTTGCGCACAGCTTCACTTTGCAGGAGTGTTTTGGTTTCGGTGGCGAGTTCTTTTAAGGCATGGCTGAGGTGCTTTTTTAAGCGCTTTAGTTCGGAAGTTTCGAGGGTTTCTTCGGCTATGTCGAGGCTTAGTTTTTCAGCGGCAAGGGATTTATTTTTCAGCAAGGCTTTCCAGGTGTCGGATGCTGCGGCTAAAGCCGCCGCTACTTCTTGCTGATAGGCTTGAAGTGTGGTTTGGAAAGGGGCATTGTTTCCTCTGTACAACCCCACGATGGCTTTGGTATTGCGCAAGTGTTCCGGCGTAAAATCATGCAAGTTGGAGGAAACCTTTCGGTACACGTCCCGAAGGTCGAGCATCAGGGTTTTGTCCTTGCAGTCGGGCTTGGTTTCCTTCGCCCGGTCAAAAAACCAAAGCGTACAAGGCAAACCACGGGTGTAAAAGAACTTCGTGCCGATGCTCACCATCACATCCACCGCGCCTGTTTCCACCAATTTTTGCCGGATGTCGCGCTCTGTATGCCCGGCATCGGAAGCCGAGGAAGCCATCACAAAGCCAGCCCGTCCGGTCTGGTTGAGGTAGGCGTAGAAGTATTGAATCCAGAGGTAGTTGGCGTTGTCCGTCTTCGGCAATCCGAAAGGCAAGCGGCGGTCGTTCTTTACGCCGTCTTTGCTCTTGTCCACGCCGTCCACATTGAACGGCGGGTTGGCCATCACAAAATCGCATTTGCCTGCCATGTTGTGGTGATCCTCGTAGAAGGTGTTGCCCTGCAAGATGCTCGCTTCCAAGCCGTGAATGGTCACGTTCATTTTTGCCAAACGGGTATTGGTATCCGCTTTTTCTTGCCCATAGAAAGAGACTTTCGTGGCTGGGTTTTCGCCTTCTTCTTCGATAAAATGCCCCGTCTGCACAAACATCCCCGCCGAGCCGCAAGCCGGGTCGAACACGATGCCGTGATCGGGTTCGATGATGGCCACAATGGTATTGACCAAAGAAGGCGGGGTGAAAAACTCGCCGCCCTCTTGCGCTCCGCTCTTGGCAAATTCGTTGAGGAAGTATTCGTAGATGCGCCCGAACACGTCGCCCGCGTT
>JANMME010000536.1:0-2607 GCA_031373015.1 Saprospiraceae bacterium | reverse complement strand
GCGACTATTGCGGTGGTGCGAAACCGATGACGATGCCCTGCTCGAAGGTACGGAGCGGCTTTCCAAAATGTTTCGTTGGCTCACGTTTTGGGGAGGCCTTTATTTGGCTTACCCGATTCTGGGAAAAGTTTGGAGTGAGTTCGTCGCGCTTTTGGCCCGCCCAACGTAATTTTAAGGCAGATTTGACAACTTTTGAAAAGTTGTCAAATCTCGTGCAATGCTCGCTAACTATTAAAATGTTGTCAAAATCTGTCACCTTTGTAAATTACCAAAAGGCAATGCGTTGAAAGGCAATGTATTTCTCATTTTAGTCTCCCTCCCTACAAGTTATATGGTCGAAAAAGCCGACTTGACCATTCCGCAGAAACTTCCGTTGTTGTCCGGGGCATGGGAAGGCATTGGAGCAGATCGTGGACGATCTTTTTTGTGGACTGTGGCAAATGAAAATCTGCAAGGAGCTTATTCGGCCTATAAAAAAGTAAAAGAGGACTACTCCACGGGGTTCAAATTTAGGATCGAAGGTGGTGTAATTTGGTGTTTCCTTCGACACTCAACGCGAAAGCACAAAGATCCTGAAATCATCCAATTCTTTCAATTCCTGCTCCACAAAGCGATCGAACAGACGCTGACCTACAGCATCGCGCAAGGCTGAAATGCCCACATCAATAAGCCGGAAACCCTTGGGCGTGAGAAAGATATTGTCAAAACGCTCACCAGGCATGTCGGATGGGCGGCGAAGGTCGCGGTGCGCGAAACCTGCTTGGTGCAATTGCCGAAGTTCAGATTCCAACACGTCCATCCAAAGTTCGCGCTTTTCGTATTCGTATGCCCTGAAATCCATTGGATAGAGGCGTTCCATGACCAGCATTTCAGTATCGTCGTTCAACACATCCAGTCGGGCAAAACGAACTACAAGGCCATTTACCACATTGGCAAATTTCATTTTTTCTGCTTCAGAGCCAATATCGGAGCGCGTATCGCCCGCAAACAATTTCCCCGCCTCCGTCTCAGACAAAGCGATGACGGTGTTGTTTGCACCCGATGACAACGTGCGAGGATAGCGTTTTTTCATGTGCTGGACTTTGCCGCAAGATACATAGAAGTACGCTTTTTTGTCATTCCAACGAAAGGGCTATTCACTCCTCTCCCAAAAACGGATACCGGTAATCCGTCGGCGGCACCATATTTTCCTTCATAGTGCGCGGCGAAAGCCAGCGATATAGATTGATCATGGAACCGGCCTTGTCGTTCGTGCCGGAAGCCCGGCCACCGCCGAAAGGTTGTTGCCCCACCACGGCGCCAGTAGGTTTATCGTTGATGTAATAATTACCCGCAGCGTGACGAAGTTTATCGTTGGCAAGCGCAAGCGCGGCGCGGTCGTTGGCAAAAATAGCCCCGGTGAGCGCGTAAGGCGAGGTCGCATTTAACAAGTCGAGTGTTTTGGAATAATCCTGATCCTCATATACATAGATCGTCAGCACCGGGCCAAAGATCTCCTCGCACATCGTGACGTACATCGGGTCGGAAACCTCCAGCACCGTCGGCTCAATGAAGTAACCTTTCGACTTGTCAAAATTCCCTCCGGCAATCACCTTTACCTTGTCCGACTTCTTCGCCTCGACGATGTAGTTGGAGATTTTGTCAAACGCCTTTTCGTCAATCACCGCATTCACAAAGTTGCGAAAATCCTCGGTGCTGCCCATTTGCATGGTTTTCAAATCAGCCACGAGATAGTCGCGCACATCAGCCCAAATGCTTTTGGGAACATACGCCCTTGAGGCTGCGGAGCATTTTTGTCCCTGGTATTCAAAGGCGCCCCTGCCCAGTGCCACCGCCACTGCCTTCGGATCGGCGGAGTTATGCACCATCACGAAATCCTTGCCGCCTGTTTCACCCACGATGCGCGGGTAGGAATGGTAGTTGGCAATGTTTTCCCCGATCGTTTTCCATATTTGTTGAAAAACGCCCGTGCTGCCCGTAAAGTGAATGCCCGCAAAACTGGGATGCTTTAACACCACTTCGCCCATAACAGGTCCGCTTACATACACCAGGTTGATCACCCCCGCCGGCAAACCGGCTTCTTCCAGTATCTCCATGATAACCGAAGCCGAGTAAATCTGCGACTCTGCGGGTTTCCACACGGCTACGTTTCCAAGCATGGCCGGGGCCGTGGGCAGGTTGCCCGCGATGGCCGTGAAGTTGAACGGCGTGAGCGCGAAGACAAAGCCTTCCAGCGGACGCCAGTCCGTGCGGTTCCACACGTTGCGGGTGCTGAGCGGTTGTTGTTTGTATATCTCTTGCATGAAATACACATTGTACCGCCAAAAATCGGCCAATTCACAGATGCAGTCAATCTCTGCCTGATAGGCATTTTTACTTTGACAGAGCATGGTGGCCGCGCTCATTTTGGCGCGGTACGGCCCCGTCAGCAAATCGGCAGCACGAAGGAAAATGGCCGCACGTTCTTGCCAGGGCATGGCTTCCCAGGCGGGTGAAGCGGCGAGCGCAGCATCAATTGCTGCCTTCACGTGACCGGCATTCCCTTTTGAATATTGTCCCAAAACATGGTTGCGCTCGTGCGGCGGGTGCATGTCCTTTTTCTCATCA
>JANMME010000526.1:0-5072 GCA_031373015.1 Saprospiraceae bacterium | reverse complement strand
CCACAAATTAAACCGCAAAACCGCAAAACCGGAGAGCAGGAAAATATAAAACTACGAAGCGTTTGATCTCGAAAAAGGCAAGGTTTTGGCCATCTTCGAATCCTGTTGTGCAGTTTTATATTTTCCTGTTCTCCAGTTTTGCGGTTTAATTACTCCTATTGTGTTTTCACCACCCTGACTGTTTGAACGATCCCGCCTGATTCGGCACGTAGGAAGTACATGCCAGGGGATAATTTTTCAGTGTTCAAGCTAATGGTCTGCTGGTCGCCGGGGGAGCGCAAAGTCATGACGCGGTGTCCCTGAAGGTCATACAGGTTGAGTTCGATGGTTTCATTTATTTTTGCGAAGGGTATTTGGATGTCCTGATGGTTGGTGAAGGGGTTGGGGGCGGCGGAGAGCGTTGGGGTGGTGGAGATTGCCTGCCAGAAGTCGTTATTTCGAGCGCCAGGTCTTTTATGCCCTGTGCTGCAACCGTTATATTGATTTCCTAATGGGACTCCATTTGGGGGAGTTAAACAGACAATTTCGTGTAAATAAGGATTGTCTCCAAGCCAAATCACGTATTGATCTCCAGTAGATGTAGTTTGGCCAACACTAAAAATAGCAATCAAAATGCCGTTTTTCTTTACAGCCACTTGTATTCCTGAACAATTTGGATTATTCTGACTATTGCAATAAAACTGATATTGAGAAGTATCGTCTTCTGGACGTTCCATAATTGTTTTTGCAAGACATCCGCCAACTTGGTAAACCCCAAAAAGTCTGCCTTCGTTTTCACTGTTTTTAGGTTGAATTTTAAATTTTACGACATTTCCTGAAAGCGGATTTGCAGCGCAGGTCTGCCCATTTCCACCTATCGTACAGAAAGAAGCAGGGTCTGGAGGGCTAAAACTATTCACCACTAGATCAATAATTAACGTTGTTCCTATTACTTCCACGTGTATGCTACCGAGGGTTCCGTCACCACATACCGGAGTATTTCGAATCCGATATTCCGTATTGGGCTGTAGATTCGGCACTCTCCACGTTATCATGTCGCCAGGAATGTTTTGATTATAAACGAGGTTGCCTGTGCTCGTCTCCCAAGCCTTGATATTGTACTGAAAAGGTTGGCTTTGGGGGGGATCCCAAGCAACAATAATACGATCTGTTAAAATTTCGGTTATATGGTAGTTTGTTGGTGCTGGTTCATTACAGGGAGGGGTTTCACCATTGTTTTTGATGGTAAGGAAAGGTGGATTAGTGGGTAGATTGGCGGAGGGAGTACTGGCAAAAGATGGGGCAAGTACCCAGAGAAACAAACAAAAATGAGTGACAAGAAATTTGAATTGAATGTTCATAAATTTGACATTGTGTTTAATTTGCAGAAAGGTTCTATCATTTTTTTCATTTAGCGAGATGTAAAGGCTTTGAAAGTGGCGAAAACTTGCTTTATTCGGCCCAAAAGCAGACATCCTTCTAAACGGCGGCAAAATGATAATGTAGCCCTATTTTCTAGTGAGACAAAGGTAGGCAACCCCAGTACCCAAAAAATGTAACACTTTTTTCAACGTTTACCACAAGATTGATGACCAGTACTTTTGCCATAGATATCATTCAAGCACTCCAAACAGAGGAGACGGAGCAGTTCAGACTCTTTTTGGAAAGCCCTTACAACACAAGAGGGCATAATATAGAAAATGTAAGGCCCTTTTTTGAAGTACTTATTAAGGCAGTTCTTAAAGGGGATATTCAAAAAATAGAAAAGGAGGATATTTATCGTTTGCTCTTTCCAGACAAACCATTTATTGAGAGCAAAATAGACAAGCTGATGTCAGACCTTAAACGGCTTTTAGAGCGTTTTTTGCTCACCCAACATTACTTTTCAAACGAAAATGAAGCACGGCTTCTCCTTGACCTAGCTGCAGATTTGCGCCAGAGAGGGCTTGAATCGAGGTATCACCAAGCCTTGGAAAAAACAAAAAAACACGCAGATGCTTCCGGTCAAGAGTCTCTAAAAAGGCTTTTTTTTAGATATCTCTTAGCCAAAGAAGAGCAAGAATGGCAGAGCACTTACAACAAAGGCAAGGGAAACTTGAATATTCCTGAAACCATTCATCAATTAGATGCCTATTATTTTGCGCACAGAACCTGGATGCTCAACCATTTGATGTTTATGCAAAAGGCAACTTCACTTTCTGATCCCGTAGAAGATATTGCAAAGGGAATATTGGAGATGCCCCAAATATCAGTAGATGGCAGCGCATTCTTGAGTATTTGTTGGAACGTACATTCGTTGTTGAAAAAAGACGTGTGCGAAGTCGAAGATTTTCAAAGTCTTTTGAAAAATATCAAATTAAATGAAGCCTGGCTTAGCCCTGAAAGCCTTTCAGAATTTTATGCCTATTTAAGAAATTTCTGTGTTATTTTAATAGATGATGGAAATGCACATTTGTTTCCTGCCCTCCATGAAATAAACAAGGACAATCTGGCACGGGGTTACTTTTATTTAGATGGAAAGATCTCCCCCAATGCTTGTTTAAACATCACTCAAATTGCCCTGAATTCGCTTGATACTGCTTGGGCTTTATCCTTTATTGAAGCGCACAAAGACCGGATCATTAACGAAACCGAGGACCGTGAGTTTTACCGAATGAATAAGGCGGTGTGCCTTTTTGGAGAAAAAAAATACGAAGAAGCACTTGCAATAATCCCGTTTGGCTCTACTTACTCGGCCTATCATCTCATGGCGCGAAGGCTGGAACTGAAAATATATTATGAACTGCGCTCTGATCTGCTCGAACACAAAATTGATGCATTTAAGATGTTTATCAGTCGAGCTGGTCGGAAAGTATTTTCAGCTTATTTACACGAGCTTTATACCAATTTTGTCAACTTCGTACGTCAGCTCAATCAATCACATGGCCCTCAGGCTAAACAGCGTTCCCAAGTCTTAATAAAGCGTATTGGCGAGAAGAAGAAAGTAGCTGAAAGGCCCTGGCTTCTAGAAAAAGCCAGAGAGTTGGGTGAAAAAAGATAAATTTTATGCCGCACTAGTATTTTTTTTACCCTCTTTTTCGGTAAGCACCTTTATTTCATGTTACTATTTTAAGGTCTAAACCTGCTGAAAATCGCCTTAAAAAGGATGGGGGCTGGCTCAATCGAGTCAGCCCCTTTTGCTTTTGAGCCTAGTAAGACCCTCAAAATGTGTTCTCTTTCTTCAGAAGGGACGGGGCTCACCTTTGCCTCAACAATTGCGCAATCGGCTCCCTCATCCCAAATCAATACGCACATAAAAACTACTTTTCTTTTACACTTAAACACATTGATTATGAAACGCTTTTCTTTTCACTTCACCCTCGCAACAGGACTTTTCATCTTGTTCCTCACGAATTACGCTTGTCAAAAAGAGTCTGTCCAATTGGCGAGCTCAGGCATTAAGGATATTGCGGTTGGCGACCGTGCCACGCCCATCTATGGCGTGACCGTTTTCTCTGCGGGCAATCCCAGCCAGTTGGTATTGATGGATGCATCCGGAGCAGTGCAGTCAACGCTCTCCCTTTTTATTGACAATGGCTTGGGCCAACCCATTGCGATTGATGACCTCAAGGGCGTTTGCTGGGTAAATGGGCGGCTTTTCGTCACTACTGGCTTCCACGCTGTGGATGCGTACAGTTTTATGCTGGCGGAGGTCAAAACATCTACGGGCGAACTAAGTAAGCTCTCTAACAGTACCATTGGCGCTATTTCGGACATTGACTACGACCAACCCAGCAGCGCCATCTATGGTTTGGCCAACAATGCTAACCGCCTTGTGTCAATCCTGGACAACGGGAATGCCTGGAATATCTATAACACGATTGGAAATATTACCAACCTCGGCGGTAGCTATATTGCCAAGGGCCTCACTTTGTTGAAAACTGCCAACGGGAGTAGATTGGCCGTAGCAGCGACGACTGCAAATTTTGGAAACGCACAATTGTACCAGGTGCCATTCACGGCTGGAGCAGCCACCCTTCTTTCTGTTATTAACCCGGCCAATGATCTTGCGACAGGGCATTGTGGCCTCGGTTATGATGCTGGCATCAATTCAGTGCTTATCAATCGCCGCGCTTCGGCTGGCTTTGGCTTGAATTCGTTTGCCTGGAATCCGCCACTCCCAAACCCTACCAACAGCGCTTTCTGGGGTGGCACAGGATCCAATTTTGAAGACCTCACCACCAGTTTATAAACCGCCGAAAGGGACAACGACAAAGGTATTTCCAATGACCGCCCTGTGAGAAATGCGCTTGCCGTTACCCATGAAACCTAAAACAGTATTCAATAATAAATCTTTCACCTTTTCAAATTTTCACATCATGTACAAAATTCTCAATTCCTTGTTGTTTATCGCAGCTTTCGCCGCGGCCTCCGCATTCACTCCAATTAGTAAACCCGTTGTCAATGACTCGAAGCAAGATTCGCCAACGACAATGCTCACCATTGACCTTTCACAAACAGGGCCGGGGGCTGCTTTGGGAACCTGGACATCAACCAACAATACCCTTTTTAGGGTTTCTCTGGGAGACTTGACTACAGGCATTCGCACAGAATATCAAACTACAGCCACTTCATTGTCCTTTAGTAACCTTACAATAAAACACCTTTATCGGCTGTCTGTATGGGATGGCGACAACTTTATCTCTGATGATGAATTGATCACGTTCTAAGCCATTGAATTAGGCTTTAAAATCCCATGACAATTAACATCGGTCGTTTCGGTCACCCCGGGACGACCTTTTCATTTCACATCCCCTGATGGCCGCCCAAGTAGGCCTTTGTTTGGGCCTGCCAGGCTTGGCATATTCGGCTTATGCCCAAAGGCAATTCGGTTGATCGAATTTTGGATTTGATCGATTTAGGGGTGGTACACTTTTGGTGCAAACTGGTGGTACACTTTTGGTGATTAGTGACAGGCGGCGAACGTGCGAACGATTTCAAGCTGTTCAGGCCTATTGTAAATCGTGTAAATACTCAGGTGGGGGAACCCAATTACCTTAATAGGATTTCCTTCAAGTTGGCCAGTTACCAGCTCTATCTGCCACTTACCATGG
>JANMME010000454.1:0-3799 GCA_031373015.1 Saprospiraceae bacterium | reverse complement strand
ACTGCGGGGTCATCCGAACAGCGCCATCAGACGCGTCATGGCGGCATCCAACCGCGCGGCATCCGTGCCGCGAATGACCAGATTTGTGCCATGCGCGCCGTTGAGCATAAACGGATATGACCCCATGGTCAGATCCGGATAGTCGCCCGCCAGCGCGCCGAATGGCCCGGCAATGTCGCCTTCTTTATTGATGTGGCCAACCAAAAAAATAGGGACGTTGGTTTCCTTGGCAAAACGCAGGAATTCCCCCGTGCACTCGCGCACCTGCGAGATACCGCCAGGCGCGGAGTCAAGGTGCGGTGTGCTCATGGTCTGAATGGAGTCCACGATCATCATTTGGGGCATGAGTTCCTGCGCTTGTTGGAGGATCTTGTTGGTGTTCGTCTCCGTCAGGATGTAGCACTCGCTTTTGAAATCGCCCACGCGATCGGCGCGCATTTTGATTTGTTCTTCGCTTTCTTCCCCGCTGACGTACAGCACTTTAGCTGGAATTTTCATAGCGATCTGGAGCAGCAAGGTGCTTTTTCCGATACCCGGTTGTCCGCCGATGAGCACTAAGGAACCAGGCACGATGCCCCCGCCGAGTACGCGATTGAGTTCTTGATCGGGGGTAGCGAGTCGCGGAGTATTCCCTGTTTGTACCTGATCAAGCAGCACGGCTTTGGGCGATTCGGCCCGTCCGCCCATGGTAGGCGCCCAGGATTTTCGCTTCTCTTCCGCGACGGTTTCTTTTTGGATGAGTTCTTCCTGGAAGGTGTTCCACTCGTTGCATTGCGGGCATCGGCCCAGCCATTTGGGGGCGGAAGCGCCGCAGTTGGAGCAAAAGAAGATGGTGCGTGGTTTTGCCATTGGAAATGTTACGCCGCAGTTCGAACAATGTGAATCCACATACCCGAAACGGCGGCGCACCACACGTTGTTGATGCCGTGAATCAGGGTTGGGGAAGATTCTGATGCTTCAAATTCGACATCTTCGGCGAAACGTTTTTTATCTAAATTAGGGATGGAACCATCTGATTGCACCAGTTCAGCCCAAAGCAAAAAGGCATCCAAAGGCTCTTCGGCCTGGATTTGTTTGACGTAAATACCCCCTTCGTCGGGGCTTGCAATGAGGGTGTAATTGTGCATGGTATGAATCAATTGCCTTTTGATTTTTGTGAATGGTTTTCTCCCTTCCAATCTTTTTTCTTTCGCCAGTGCTCCATGACATTTTTAAGTTTGTCCCGCAGCTCAGCATCTTCTTTGCTTTTGCTTGGTTTCGACTTCAATTTTTCATATTCGGCTTTTGCCTTTTCATATTCTTTTTCGGCAGATTCCCTTGCTTTCTGGTTTGAGTGTTTAGCGTTGCGCCCACCGGCTTTTTCCATCCGAAGGGTGTTGTCTCTATTCTGCTGAAAATAATTCCATCCGACAATACCCAATAGCATTAGTGCCACAGAAAGAAATAGCGGCAGGAAATAGTTGGGTTGGCGAATAGGGATTTTGTTTGCAGCTGATTGCATTGGGCGATAAAGTTGTTTAAAAAAATTTCAACAAAAGTACACTTTTGAATTCAACTCACCCCACCTTAAAATCCAACCTGAGCCCGACGGTTTCTTTCAGTCCAAGTTCTTCTTGGAAGGTGTTCCATTCGCCGCACTGGAGGCATTTGCCCAGCCATTTGGGGGCTGAGGTGCCGCAGTTGGAGCAGAAGAAGATGGTGCGTGGTTTTGCCATGGGTGGGTTGTTCTGGTCAATTTGTGACGCAGTGCGTCACGATTTCAAAAAGTCGAATCTTTCGAGGTTGCTTCACAGGCTTATTACGACCTTTCCTTTGTGTTCTGCTTTACCAAAAAGCCGGAATGCTTCAGCAAACTCGTTTAATTTGTAAGGCCCATCAATCACGGGTTTGACTTTTCCAGCCTCGAATAGTTCGTTCATATACAATAGATCCTTGTTTGTCTTCAAGGCAACGATGCGAATCTGCTTTTTACTAAACATCGTGATCAATGGCCCCAAGATCAATGCCTGGAGAAGGCGACCCATGGAACCACCAACGGTCACATAAATTCCATTGGGGCACAACGCCCGGGTATAAGCGAACATGGAACGATTTGTCTTAGCATCCAGGATGAGATCATAGCACTGGCCATTTTTTGTGAAATCTACTCTTGTATAATCAATGACATGATCAAAGCCCATGGATCGCAGCATATCCAGTTTGCCTGTACTGTCAACAGCAGTTGTTTCAACCCCGTATAATTTGGCAATCTGCAAGGCAAAAGTGCCAACACCTCCGCCGGCGCCATTGATCAATAGCTTTTGCCCCGGGCGAATCTTTCCCTGGTCGATAAGGCCTTGTACAGCCAGCATAGCCGCCTGTGGTATTGCTGCGGCTTCTTCGAAACTCATGGCTGAAGGCTTCAGCGCTAGTGAGTTTTCAAGGGCACAGGTATACTCTGCGAAACCTCCCCAGTAACCGCTCAGATCGCCATACACTTCATCACCTGTTTTAAATTGGGTTACATTTTTACCGACCGCTTCAATTCGTCCCGCGATATCGGAGCCGAGTATTTTTCGCTTTGGTTTCAGCAGGCCGTTTATCAGGCGATTTACAAAGTCGCCCTCAAGCAGGCCAAAATCCCAATCATTTATAGATACCGCATGCACTTTGATCAATACCTCATTGTCCTTTGGAGAAGGTTTTTCGATTTCTTTGATTTGCAGCACTTCAGGGCCTCCGTATTTGGTGTATACAATTGCTTTCATTTCGTATGTTAATGATGTGATGGTGGTAAAAATCCCGTTGCGTAGGGTGTTTTTATGAAGGGGCGCAGGGGTGTTTGCATAAAAGTCCGACGGAGTTGCACTTAATGACAACACCAAGCACGGCGGGATCATCCTTTAAGTGTCAATTCACCCCACACTCCACCCCCAACACCTCCATAGCCGCAATAAACTCATTCCCGACCGTCACTTTTTTGCCCATGGAAGTAAACGGCAACTTCTCTTTGTTTTGATAGTCAATGAGTTCCATGTTTAGCGTATGCTTACCCTTATGGTTGGTGCAGATCTTTTCTATCTGCTCAATGAACTGGGCAGAGATTTTTTCTATGGGAATTTTGAGCGTCACGGACTGCGTTTTTTCCTCGCCGATGGTTTCCAACAGGCGGACGTTGAGCACCTTGAATTCCATTTCATCAGAGTTATAGCGCTGCTTGTACTCGCCCTCCACATAGACTGTAGTTCCCTCCTCGAAAAAGGATTTGAACTTGGCGTAACTCTCCGAAAACATCGTGATCTCGAGTGAACCTGTGTAATCCTGCAAGGTAAAGCGCCCCCAACCCGTGCCTTTTTGGCTGATACGGTGTTCGGCTTTAAGTACAAAACCCGCCACGTTGACTTTTCGGCCTTTGAAATTGTCTACATTGACCAGTGGGGTGGCAAAGTTTTCCCACTCGTAGCGAAAATCGTCTAGCGGGTGGCCGCTGAGGTATACACCTATCACATCACGCTCTTTTTGCAGTTTGAATATGAGGTTCCAGTCTTCGGCTTTGGGTGCTTTAGGTTCGGGAATACTTACAGAGTCAGACAGGTCGCCAAAGAGCGAGTTGACGGATAAAACCTTGTCCTCCTGATGTGCAGAGCCGTATTTTAGTAGGTTTTCAATATAGGATTCGTGTTTGTCTGTGGGCGCAAAAAATACGCCGCGCGATAGTCCAAAACTATCAAATGCCCCCGCGTACACCAAATTCTCCATTACCCGCTTGTTCACCACGCGCAGACTGACGCGGCGCATGAAATCGTATATATCTTTGAAC
>JANMME010000440.1:0-13632 GCA_031373015.1 Saprospiraceae bacterium | reverse complement strand
CAGACAAAATCTTGATCTATTCCAATCTCGGGAAAATTCGCTTGCGCCAAAAAAACTATGCAGATGCCATTGCCTGGTCCCAAAAAGCGCTCAACCTCGTGAAAGCACAGCCCTCCACAGCATTTGTGAATGACCCTGGGCTTTATGTCAACGAAGCCGATTTCAATTTAGACATTTCAAATGCCTTGATTGGAAACAAAGAAAGCGATAAAGCATTGCCGTACTTGCAACAAGCACTTAAAATAGTAGAAACCCATAAAATCACTTCGCTTCAACCTTATATCCTCCATAGTATTGGATCTGTTTACATACAACAAAATCTTTACGATAAAGCAGAAAGCCATCTGCTGCTTTCCATGAAAGCATTTGACACCACTGATGCATATTATGGCAAGCTGTGCCGGCAAATGGGTGCTTTGTTTCAAAAAAAGAATGATTTGTGGACCGCACTAAAATGGCAACAAAGAGCCCTTCGCAGCCTGTCCGATACTATTCCTGAGCAAGATTCGCTGGCTAATCCGAGCCTGAAAGGGCTCAATGCTTATTATGATTTCATGCACAGTTTGATCGGTAAGGGCGAAACGCTGCGACTGCTGGCCAAACAGGAATCGAAGCCTGCCCTGCTCGAAGCCTCGCTCGCCACCTTTGATTTGGCAACGGTTGTGCTCGACAGCATGCGCAGCATCTATCAGGAAGGTTCCAAGCAATTCTGGAATCAGGAAGCTCGGCCTGTGCTCGAAAAAGCCATCGGAGCAGCCCTTGAACTCCGGCATAGCACGGGTGACGACCGATACCTCACCCAGGCATTCGGCTATTCAGAAAAAGGCAAAGCGTATCTCTTATCAGAGGCGTTGCTAGAATCGGCAGCCGAACAGAAGGCTGGCATCCCACAGGAATTGCTGGATCAAGAGCATCAGATCAAAACCGAAATTGCCTTGTACAAAAACAAAATATTCGAAGAATCGCAAAAAAAGACAGCAGACCAGCCAAAAATCGTCTTCTGGGAATCTGAAATACATGCCCGACAACGCGAAGAAGAAACGCTGAAAGCCAAACTGGTATCCGCCCACCCGGCGTATTATCAAATCAAATACGGGCAAAAAGCACTTGGTTTGACCGAAATTCAGCAATCCTTGCCGGAAAACACCGGTTTGATGGAGTATTTTCAAGGCGACAGCGCTACTTATGCATTTTACATTGACCGTCAGGGCGCTAAGGCCCTGCGCTGCGGAACAGTCCCTGACATGATGCGCCTCCTCGAAATAATGCAGGAGGATTCCCTGGCTGGCGCGGTGTATAGCCCCGCTTATATCAATGCCTTTGCAAAAAAATCTTCCGATTTGTACCAGGCTCTGGTGTCGCCAGTGTTGGACAAGATTCCGCAACAACTGATCATTATCCCCGACGGCTCATTGGCCTATCTGCCCTTTGAATTGCTGCTGACAGCGGAAGCCAGCGATGCGCCTTCCTACGACAAACTGCCGTATTTGTTGCTGAAAACCTGCGTCCGCTATGAATATTCGGCGTTGCTGGCGTTCCAAAAACACGCAGAAAACCATCCAACCCGGTTTTTTGACGGGTATGCGCCTGTTTATGGCCGCGATGCAATCGCCGCGCGTAGGGGCGGGGAGCACCGCATAATACGGGCATCGGAGTTCGGTTCGTTGGCGAAAAACCGGGAGGAGGTGGAAGCTGCGGCACGGTTAACCGGTGGTAGAACCATCATTGGTTCAAAGGCTCAGAAAGCATATTTTATGCTACATGCCCACGAACCGAGGATACTACACCTAGCGATGCACGGTTTTGTGGACGACAGTCTCCCCTCGTTTTCCGGGCTGGTTTTCAGCCCAACGGACGAGGCGGATTCTACCAATAGCATCCTGTATGCCAATGAGGTGTACAATCTGCACCTGAATGCCGAACTCGCCGTTTTGAGTGCCTGCAATACCGGTCGCGGCCATATTTCCAGAGGAGAAGGCGTTATCAGCCTGGCCCGGGCCTTCAAATACGCGGGTTGTCACAACGTGCTCATGAGCCTGTGGCAGGCAGACGACCGGGCAACCGCCGAAATTATGCAAGGGTTTTACACCTATCTTAAAGCAGGGAAAGGCAAATCAGCCGCCATTCGTCAGGCCAAATTGGATTATATTAGTCAATCAAAGCGGAAAAGCCATCCCTTTTATTGGGCGACCTTCGTCCTGATTGGCGACGACTGGCCTATACAGGAGAAAACGTCGTGGTTATGGTATGCTGGCCTTGCTGTATTACTGCTTGGGGGGCTTTATTTTTGGTTTTGGAAACGCAAAAAGTAACAAACAACGATCGAATTTTCACCTTTTAAAAAATTATATCAATGCCAACCGTCAAAATTACTTGCCACACAGGGAATGGAATATCTGCTGTAGAAGCGGAAAATGGGTTTGATTCTCTTACTTTTTATGCTTTGTACCTTAATGATGATGGATCAAAGATCCCATTTGATTCATCTATGGGAAGCTATCGCTTAAATGTATTGGTCAATGGCCAGTTTTGGGGTACCAGTGGACGACCAGGATTACAGGGAGATATTAGCGTTTTTACAACGCATAAGAATGAAGGCGCCCCCAATGCTAAACCTGGTCAAAGTTTAGGTTTTGAAATCGTGCCTACCGGGTATACAGTGGACAATGACTCCGACAGGACGGTGGCGTCCTATTGAGGGAGGTGTGTGAAAGATGCCCAATGCTGCCATTTCACCAGGCGCTATTCCGGATTACCGGGGTAGCGCCTGTTTTTGTTATCGCCGAGCCTCCGCTATGCATAACCAAACCAAAAATCCCGAAGGGATTACATGTTTATAGCACCTTGCAGAATAGAATATTAATCCCGAAGGGATTATATATTTTGCGCAACGTATTGACATACAATCCCTTCGGGATTTTGAACGAATCGTGGCGATTGTGCTATAAATATATAATCCCTTCGGAATTGGAAGAATACAAGGCTTAATATGCGCAGCCAACGTTCGGCGTTATAAAAAAACTTCCTGCCTCCGTTGAGATTGGTTTGAGGCCCTCGTCTAACCTGCAATTGAAACAAACTATTCAATCCATCAATAGCAACTCTTTTCACATTAAAAAACATACCATAATGGCTATCAAATTCCTTTTCACCGGCACTTTATCTTTTGTAGGAGCAAGCATCCTTTCCGCACAAAGCACTGCAGCATTGCACACGGAGCAGTTGGGTGATGTGAATACCATGAACGCCATTAGCCAACTCGAGCAAAACGCGCTCATGGCCTTAATAGGCGCCGTGGTATTGATGGGCTTGATGTGGATCTGTTCCGTATGGAAAGCATGCGCGGGCTTGAACCAGCCGCGAAGGAATGTCCGAAAATCGTCTATCAACAGTTTGATCCTGATAGCAGGGCTGAGCGTTTTTTTCGGAAGCTGCACGGTAGAGCAGCGAGCGATGGCGGCGCGATATCGCATTGCAGCGGCTGCAGAAAGTCGCACCTGCCCTTGCCCGCATGAATACGTAAATCATGCGAACATGTCTTTTAACAACCGTTATTCCTCTACAGCCTATTCGAATTTGTATGGCCCCAGTTTTTGTAGGTTCTGTGGAAAAAGGCTTGCTTATAGCCGCTAGTGCCGCGTTCGGCCTATAAAAACAAGTCATCCATGGTCAATGTTTTTTCAATCAATCCGAGACTATGTTTATTGTGTTCCATGCCGAAAGTGGTTAACAACACAATCATCAGATGCTTTTTAGTCTTTGTTTTTTCTTTAAAAGCCCACATTTGGTTGCGTAAGGCTTTGGCATCTGTTTCGGATAAAGAAAATTCAGTATTGTAATACTTGATTTCAAACAGGTTGATAATTTGGTCATTTCGGTCTAAAACAAGGTCAATTTGTGCGCCTTTTTCATCATCCGTTCCTTTTTGAAAAAAGGTGGAAGATTGGGTATAAACGCCTGAAATGCCCAATGCTTTTTTGATATTGGGCAAGTGCTTCAGACAGGTGTTTTCGTAGGCATAACCCGCCCAAACTTTGGCGGCTTGGGTTTGGCTCAATTGATTCCAGGTGTCGCTGCCGCTGTCTTTGTTGTGTTCGATGAAGCGGAGATAAAACAAGGAATATTCATCGGTTAGCCGGTAAAGCATATCTTTTTTGCGTTTGCTGAAAGGATAATAGGACGTAATAAACCCTGATTGTTCCAATTCTTCGAGCACTTTGGAGGTATTGCCGCCTTCAGATAGTTGGGCGTTTTTTATGATAGCCGGGCGGGTCAGCCCTTGCTGTGATTGTGCCAATGCCCTGACTGCGGCAGTATAATTCTCCGCATTGGCAAAAAGAGCAGCATAGAGCCGTGAAAACTCGTCCCGAAGCAAGCCGTTTTTTGAAAAACAAATATCGTTGATGTTTTGCGTGGCGCTTTTGCCCGCTTTGATTTCATACAAATAATGTGGAATGCCACCAAGCGCCATATATATTTGGATGATTTGATAGCGGTTGTAAAGAATATTGCGGCTTTGCAAATAGGTTTCCGTTTCACTCAAGGTGAAAGGGTCTAAAAATACCCTTTTCGTGATGCGATTGTGCAAACCACCTCTATCGTTCACTATTTTTTGAATCATCCATGAAGCTGCCGAGCCACAAATGACAACAACGATGTTTCGTGTTTCAGCCCAACTGTTCCAAAACCAGCCTAAACCCGTGACAAACCCCGATTTATTCCCCGCTAACCAAGGGACTTCATCAAAAAAAACAACACGTTTTTTTTCTGTGGGCTGTCGGTCGAGGAATTTGGCAAGTATGAAAAAGGCATCCAACCAATTGCTCGGAGTTTTCACTGGCACGGGGCTTTGGCTAATGGTCTCCAATTGGTTGCTGAAATTTTGAAGCTGTTCTTCATTGCTTGAGCTTTGCAAACCTGTTAATTCAAAGGCAATATGCGCTTGGTAGGTTTGTTTTACCAAAAAGGTTTTGCCAACCCGTCGCCGCCCGAAAACAGCGACCATTTCGGCTCTTTCAGATTGAAGGGCTTCTTGCAAAATGGCTCGTTCTGCTTTGCGGCCTATGAGTGAATCGGGCATGGTAAAAAAATTATTGGTGGCGGAATAGGGGATAAAAGTAGGGGATTTCGCCCAATAAAAAATAATTTATTGGGCGAAATGTTGAAAATTTAACAAGGTTTCGCCCATGTCATAAATAATTTTTGGGCGAAATGTGGAAATTCAATGCCACTTTTCGCCCGCGTTTGGTTTTTTTAGAGTTTTAATCTCAATCCCCGTTGAGATTGCTTTGACGCCCTCGTCTAACCCGCAAATGCTTTTCCAAACGGCATCCAATTCTCTCACAAACGCAACATCACTAAATATTTCTGCAACATGAAAAACGCATCCTTCTCCTTCGTCGCCCTACTCATCGTTCTTTTTGGATTCCAAACTTCCCTCAGTGCCCAAAAAACCGCCACCTGGAAAGGCGGTACACCTGGCAGAAGCACCGATTGGAATTGCCCCACCAATTGGAAAGAAGGTCGTGTGCCGGATGAGTTTTCCGCAGTGATAATTCCTGATGTTTCCACCAGCACTTTCAGCTATCCCATGATTCAAGAGGGAACGGTAGAAATATTTAGCCTTGAATGCGCCACCAATGCCAAATTGAATACGTATGGTAATGCTCGGGTGGTCGTTCTGAATGCTGCTGGCAAGCAGCCTGTTGGTCAATACGAAAGGCTTGCACATTCAAAGGGTTTATTGGACAGTACGACGATGGCCCGGAATTAAATCCAAAATCCAAAATCGTAAATTTCACTACTCCTTTACCAATTTTCCGCTCTTTCTCCAGCCTTTGCCGCGCAATTCCCAGACATAAATCCCTGCCGGGAGCTCGCTCAGTTGCAAGTCACCCTTTGATCCCTTAAAAATTTCCATGCAGTGCAATTCCCCATTTAGGTCAAAAATCCGAAGCTGCGTATTGTCGAAGTCTTGCCCTGCAATCGAAAATGCTGCCACGTCGCAGACAGGGTTTGGGAAAAGGCGTACCTCTTGGGCCGGCCGCTCAGTGGTCTCTGTGTTGGATGGGTCAAATTGGACGGCCCAATTGCTTTTGATGGCGAGGCTTGCCGTGATAGCACTTAGGTTCAGCGAAGAAGTGACGTTTATCCAGCCGTACAGCGTGTCTTTAGTTGCCGTGATGACTCGAAAACCAGCAAAAGCGTTCTGGCCTGAAACCCAGTGGCCAAGTTCAAAATGCTGTAGAAAAATCAAAAAATTTGACTTAAATACCCCTGAAAACAAGACACCATTGGGGGAGGCTGTGCCCCAATTTTGTGTAGGCTTGATGCTGTCGCCAAGGGCGAGCGGCAGAATCTGCCCGTCGGTATCCACCAGCATTTCAAATCCTGAATGCAGGGCATAAACACTGGTTGCAGCACCCGTATAATCCGTGATTTTGGCAGCTTCTGCCGTAAAACTAGCGTCGTATCTACCATCCCCATTAAAGTCGAGGCTATCGGATTTTTTATCAATATTGCCAAAAGCCAATGCAAAAGCATCCAGCTTAATGCTGTCCTGCCCAACCATGAGGCTATCGTAAATGCCAGCCGCTATCTGGGCGGGACTGACTTGCGAAAAAAGGCAAAAAACAGTGCCAACCAAGTATATCCTAATCATGGTAAAAATTTTAATACAGGACCTGGAGCAAGGATTTATCGCTGCCTGCGAGATCAGTCAGGCGGAGGCTGAGCACCACCGCCTGACGAATCTGGTATTCTAATATTGATAGCTCAGGGCTACTCCTTCACCAATTTCCCGCTCTTCCGCCAGCCTCTGCCGCGCAATTCCCAAACGTAAATTCCCGTCGGAATATCGTTCAACTGCAACACACCTTTTTCTCCCGCCAGACTTTCCTCGCGCAGCAAATTCCCTTTCAGGTCAAAGAGCCTGACAGTGGTGTTTTCAAGGTTTTGACCGGAAATACTAAACGTTGCCACATCTCGAGCTGGGTTGGGCGAAACCCGTACGGAAACCGCGTTTTTCGGCTCATGATTTCCCGAATTTATTGTAAAATTGGCCGAAAACATCCCGTTGCCATGTGTGGCCGCCACCACCAAACCATCGGAACGGCGCACATCCACATAGTCCACCACGGCACTGCCGATTTCGTTGGGGCTTTCAAGCGTCCACACGGTGCCAGGCTGGCCTGCTGCATGGAGTTTCAAGCTGTCGGCACTGTACAGGCCCACACTCGTGCCGCAGAAATATTTGATCGAGCCGGTTTCCATTGGCAACATACTCAACCAGCGCAGCGAAGGGCCGGCACCTGTGCCTGCCAAAAGTCCTTCAAGGTTGCCGCCCACTTTTTTCCAGCTCGCGCCTGCATCTTCGCTTAGAAAAAGGCTATACAGTTTGTAGTTGGAATATACCAGCACCACGCGGTCGGCATTGGTGGGGTCTATGGCCAGGCAGTTGATGTAGGCGATGGAGGAGGTGTCTGGCGAAGGCAGGGGGATTAAGCTGGGCGTGCCCGTGTTCGCATTGTCCACCCGGAAAACTTTGTTGTTTGAAGTGCCGAGGTACAAGCGGTTCGCCGGGGCGGTTTCAGAAACAGCAATGGCGCTAAAAGCAATAAAAGAGCCCGCTGCAATGGTATCGGGAAACTGCGTCCAACCCTGCGAAATGGGGTTCCATTCTCCTGTAAGCGGGATCGAAGCGAGTTGGTCTTGGCGGTAAACCTTGTTTCCAGCGGGCAGATAAAGCAGATTCGGGTTGTTTGGGTCGAGTACTAATGGATTGATAAACAGGTAGTCGTCCCCTGCTGGGCCGATAGGGTCAAAGCGATTATAGCCCGTTACATGCCCATTGTTGTCGAGGGTGGCCTTTATCACTTTCATGCCATTCGCTTGCAAGGACAAGACATAAAAGGCTTTACCGGGGGCGATGGCGCCGTAGGCTCCGTCTGTGACCAGTGTTTCCGTCCAAGGGACCGTAGGGTTGGCGGAGTTTGTAAAAAAGATGCCGTTGTCTTGCAAACCACCGAAGAGCGTGTTATCTCCAGGGGCGTTTTTGTCAATGGTAGCCGTGTAAAATTGCGAAGTGATATATCCATTGTTGAGAGATGACCACTCAACGGTGGCCGCAAGGCAGTTTTCGGTGCGGTGGATGCCTCCGTCACTGGCCGTAAGCAACACATTTGGGTTGAAGGGGAGGAACAGGGCTTCATGCAGGTCGGGGTGATGATTGGGATATAGCTCCAAATACGGGAACGCGGTGCCGATTTTAAATCCTCCTATTTTGGTCGTGTGGTCGGGTGTGGCAAATCCATCGGTGCTGCGCCAGAGATTGGTGCCGCCGAGGATTACATTGCCGGTGCCGGGCTGCACTTTTACCACAAGATCATAGCCCGATTGTATGGCGCATTGATCAAATTCGGTGCCTGTGGCAGGCAAATTCATAGAACGGTCTTCCCATAGCCCACCTGCGCCAGATCCATCGCCGCTCAGGTAGGTGTATTTAAAAAGGCTCGTCCAGTTGTCCGAACCGAAATAATTGAGGTAATGCCCACTGCCCGGCGTAGAGCCAAAGAAATACAGCTCGTTTTCGTTGCTCGGGTTGATACCGATGACAAGACGGCCATATTCGTTGGGCATAAAACTGGGCGCTATGCTGGTCCAGGTAGTGCCATTCGTGCTGCGGAAAATACCTTTTGGCACCCCACCACTGCTGAGCGTAGCATAGACAACGCCTGTGGAGCTGACCGCTACCTCGGTAAAATACGAATATGGTTGATTAGTACCTGGGCCACGCACCACTGCCCAGGAGGTGCCACCATTCACACTGCGGAAAATCGCACCATAAGTGGCGGCATACACCTCGTCTTGTGTGGAAGAAGGGTCTGTTGCAATGCGCCATACGCCTTGCCACACATTGGTAAATTCATGCGGGTTGCCGCCAGCCGTCGAAGCAATCGGCGCCCAGGTGTTGCCGCCATCGGTGCTTTTGAACAGGCCATCGCCAACGTAAAAGCCATAGGGTACTGATTGCGAAGAACCATAAAGTTCGCCCGAAGTATAGTACCAGATATTGGTCTTTCCGGGGCGGGTATCTTGCGCTATGCTCGTGACACCGGGGTGCGCATTGAGCGGGGTTTTGCGGGCCCAGGTTTGGCCGCCGTCTTCGCTGAGCCACATTCCACCCGAAACGCCGCCGGCCAGGATGCGGTTTTCGTTGGTCACGTCTATCGCCAACGCACGGGTACGGCCGCCCACGTTCCAGGGGCCGCGCGACACCCATTGGCCGTTGCCCCCGCGTTCGACTACCGCCTGTGGAAGGGTGGCAGCGTACTGGCGTTCGAGATACTCGATGCCAGGGGGTATTTGCCCGGTGGCCGGATCTGCGAGGCGCATTCGTTCCCATTCACGGCGGCGTTCCGCGTTTTCTTCCAGGGGGGTGCCCGGAATTTTTAGGCCGCCCGTGAGGGCTTTTTCTTGGTTTGAAAAATAGAAAAGGCCGCAAGCGGCAAAAAACAGGGCTGCAAAAACGGACAAAATTTTTTTCATGGCAAAAAATGTTTAAGGCCATAAAGGTAAAATAATGCGCTTTATTTTGATCTCTTTGCCATTTTTACATGCTGCAAATGATCAAATTGGCCGAATTTGAAAATTAATTTACAGTGTTTTTTAGGAGTCGTTTGACTTGGTGAATGGAACACGGATGACGCGGATGAGACACGGATTTAATCTTTCGTGAAAATCCGTTTCTGATCCGAGTCATCCGTGTTCCTCCTGTCAACAATTCAATCTATTCCTTGACCAATTTTCCGCTCTTGCGCCAGCCCTTGCCACGCAATTCCCACACATAGATTCCTGTTGGAAGATCATTCAGTCGCAGCACACCTTTTTCTCCCGACAGGCTTTCCGCTCTCAACAAATTTCCTTTCAGGTCAAAAAGCCTGACAGCGGTGTTGTCGAGGTTTTGCCCGGCAATGCTGAATGTTGCCACCTCCCGGGCCGGGTTGGGCGAAACGCGCACGGAGACGGCATTCTTGGGTTCATGAATTCCCAAATTTATCGTAAAATTGGCCGAAAACATTCCGATGCCATGCGTAGCGGCTACCACCAAGCCATCTGAACGGCGCACGTCCACATAGTCCACCACCGTACTCCCGATTTCGTTGGGGCTTTCAAGCGTCCACACCGTGCCGGGTTGGCCTGTTGCATGGAGCAGCAACGTGTCAGCGCTATACAGACCGACACTGGTGCCGCAAAAATATTTGATCGAACCGTTGTCGGTGGGCAACATGCTCACCCAGCGCAGCGAAGGGCCTGCGCCCGTACCATCCAAATTAGTTTCCAGGTTGCCACCCACTTTTTTCCAGCTCGCGCCCGCATTTTCGCTGAGATAAATGCTGTATAAGAGGTAGTTGGTGTACACCAACACCACGCGGTTGGCATTGCTGGGGTCTATGGCCAGGCAATTGATGTAGGCATTCGAGGAGGTGTCTGGCGAAGGCAGCGGGATTAGGCTCGGCGTGCCTGTGTTCGCATTGTCCACGCGGAAAATTTTATTGTTCGAGGTTCCCAGATACAGGCGGTTCGCGGGGGCAGTCTCTGAAATGGCGACAGCGGAAAAACTGGCCCCTACCAGCGTATCTGGAAACTGCGTCCAACCCTGCGAAATGGCATCCCATTCCCCGTTGAGTGGGATAGATGCGAGTTGACTTTGGCGATAAACTTTGTTCCCGGCGGGTAAGTACAAGAAATTCGGATCGTTCGGATCGAGTACCAGCGGATTGATGAACATGTAGTCGCCCGCGGCTGGGCCGATGGGGTCTACCCGCCGGAAACCTGTTATATTTCCGTTGTTATCCAACGCGGTTTTTATCACTTTAATACCATTGGACTGAGCGGAAATGACGTAAAAAGCCTTGCCCGGCGCAATAGCGCCGTAAGATCCGTCGCCATTGATCGTTTGACGCCAAGGGGCCTTGGGATCGGGGGAGTTCACAAAAAAGTTGCCGTTGTCCTGCAAGCCGCCAATAATGGTGTTGTCGCCGGGAGCGTTTTTGTCAATAATAGCCGTGTAAAACTGAGAAGTGATATAGCTGTCGTTCAGGTAAGACCATTCGACAAAGGGGGCCTGGCAATTTTCGGTGCGGTGAATGCCGCCATCACTGCCTGTGATCAGCACATTCGGGTTGGAAGGCAAAAATAGCGCTTCGTGCAAATCGGGATGGTGGTTGGGATAAAGTTCAAAAAACGGAAATTGGGTACCGATTTTGTATCCGCCAATTTTGGTCGTGTTGTTCGGTGTGGCAAATCCGTCGGTGCTGCGCCAGAGGTTGGTGCCGCCGATAATTACCGTGTTGGTGCCCGGTTGTGGCCTTACCACCAGATCATAACCGCTTTGGGCGGCACATTGGTCAAACTCGGTGCCCGTGGCAGGCAAATTCATGGAGCGGTCTTCCCATTGCCCGCCTGCGCCAGAGCCGTCGCCACTTAGGTAAGTGTATTTAAAAAGGCTCGTCCAGTCGTCCGAACTTATGTAATGGGTAAAGTGCCCGCTGCCCGGAGTAGAGCCAAAGAAATACACTTCGTTTTCGTTGCTCGGATTAATTCCGATGACAATGCGGTTGTATTGGTTGGGCATAAAGGCAGGCGTGATGCTGGTCCAGTTGGTGCCATTCGTGCTGCGCCAAATGCCTTTAGGGCTGCCACCGCTGCTGAGGGTGGCATACACCACGCCTGTGGAGGTGACCGCTACATCCGTAAAGTACGAATACTGTTGGCCAGCACTCGGGCCGCGCACCACCGCCCAGGATGAGCCGCCATTCGTGCTGCGGAAAATCGCCCCATAGGTGGCAGCATAGACCTCATCTTGAGTGGAGGAAGGATCGGTGGCAACGCGCCAACAGCCTTGCCATACCAAAGTAAATTCATGCGGGTTGCCACCAGCGGTTGGAGCAATGGGCGCCCAGGTATTGCCACCATCCGTGCTTTTGAACATCCCGTCACCTAGATAGTATGCAAATCCAGAAGGATCAGAAGCGGATTGGCCGTATATCTCGCCTGAGATGTAGTACCAGATATTGGTTTTTCCGGGCCGCGTGTCTTGTGCAATACTAATACAACCGGGGTGGGCATTAAGCGGGGTTTTGCGGACCCAAGTTTTGCCCCCATCCTCGCTGAGCCAGATTCCACCTGTGACGCCACCTGCGAGCATACGGTTTTCATTTGTCACGTCAATAGCTAAGGCACGAGTTCGGCCACCCACGTTCCAGGGGCCGCGAGACATCCATTGGCCATTGCCCCCACGCTCGGCTACAGCCTGTGGGAGGCTGGCAGCATATTGGCGTTCAAGGAATTCGATGCCTTCGGGGATTTGCCCGGTGGCTGGATCGGCCAGGCGCATCTGTTCCCATTCACGGCGGCGCTCGGTATTTTCTTCTGAAGCGCCACCGGGGACTTTCAAACCTCCAGTGAGAGACTTTTCCTGGCTTGAAAAATAGAAAAGGCCACAAGCGGCAAAAAGCAGGCTTGCAAAAACGGGTATGATTCTTTTCATGTGAAAAACTGTTTTAGGCGGGAAAGGTAAAAAGGGTCAGCCTAATTTCCCGAATGTTCTGAACTTTCGGGGAGTTAAGGAACGCGGTTGAAACAAAGGTACAATTTTGGGGGGCCGATTTTGTCTCTGTCAAGGCGCGAGGTGGGCGTTTAGTGGGACTAAAAAACCGACGAGCAACGAAGAGAGGGGCAAAATAAGGCCGCCAAAATTGTGCCTTTGTTTCAGCCGCGTTCCTAAGGCAAAGTCTTAAACCAAAAATAAATTTCAGTGTTTTAATGCTAAAATTTAAAACATTCAACTTATGCCCATCCGTATCATTCCAAAAGAACAGCAAGGCCAGGGTGCTTTCAACGGCGGCGAGATCGTGGAAAACAAGCCCATCGGCTTTCCGCAAGACCATTCGAGCGTGCGCCCATACTCCAACCTTTTTTATTGGGCACATGCCCGTGCCGTCACCGACAGCACCATTGGGCTGCACCCGCATCAGGGGTTTGAGATTTGCTCCTTCGTCCTCAAAGGCGAAATCCGCCATTACGACACCAAACTCCGCGAATGGCGGCCACTTTCGGCGGGCGATGTACAGATCATCCGCGCCGGCAACGGCATCAGCCATTCCGAATGGCTGGGTAAAGACGGGGAGATATTCCAAATCTGGTTTGACCCGAATTTGGAGAAAACGCTTTCAAAACCTGCGAGTTACGACGATTACAAGTCCGCAGATTTTCCTGAAAAACAAGTGGGCGAATCGCGCGTAAAAACCCTGATCGGCCCCGGTAGCCCCTTTAAAATGGATACGCCAGGCGTCGAAGTTTTTCGCGTTGAAATCGGCAGCGAGGAGTTTAGGCTGAAAGCCGAGGTAGGTAAAATATACTCTGCCTATGTGCTCGAAGGCGAGGTGAGTTTTAATGGCGAAACATCCAAGCAGTCGGACTTCGTTCAGGTAACAGAGCAAGAAGAGATTGTGATGGCTACGGCGGCTGGAGCAAGTGTATTTGTCATTGCATCGCCCGTGCATCCGGGGTATAGGACGTATGGGCAGTTGAGGGGCTAAGCCTGATGGGCCACGGATGGCACGGATTAGA
>JANMME010000413.1:0-7225 GCA_031373015.1 Saprospiraceae bacterium | reverse complement strand
GCTTAATTTAAACACATAAGGCACATAAGGGCACATAAGGCTTTAACTATCAAATCTTATGTGTCCTTATGTGCCTTATGTGTTTAAAATCCACAAAGGCGAGCGTCCCGTCAAGCGCTTTATCTGGCGGAATGCCTTACTTATTTTCCAAAATATACCGCTCAAATACCCCGAACCTGCGCGCCAAATCCTTTTTAAGACCTTCCTTTACCTGCGGATCCTTTATAAAACTGTACTCAACGCTGTTAAACGCAAACTTCTTCATCTCACAGTACTTGATCTTCGGATACCGCTGCGCCAGCAACACATACTGTTCGGTTAAACTGGTGCGTGATATTCCGGGATCATCGGTAGAAATGACAATGGGCACCTTAAAGCGGTGGTATAACAACACCGGATGCCTGGAATCTTTTACGCCCAGGATAAATTCGTTGCTCAACAGGTTGATTTCTATGGCGGTTTTGTGTCGGCTCATGTGCCGGAGCAAGGCGTAGTTGTGTTGCTCATAGGGCAAATCCACCCCATGCCCGATTCTGTAGGCGCCGGCCTGATACACCGCGGCGCTGATATGCCAGCTCAGTTCTTCCGGTTTCACAAAGCCTTCGGTGAGTTCGCCGGCATGCAGGGAAAATTTCACCTCAGCATACCGGGCCTTGCAAAAGCGGAAAAACTGCATGTGCAACCAATAATCCCGCATAGAAACCGGATTGTCTTCGGGCGCCACAAAATTTATCCCGACCAGGTTGCCGCTGCTGTTCTGGCGCACCGTTTCAAAGGCGGCAACCGTGTTTTTAAATACGGTCAAGGGATCCAAAATCCGCGTAACAAACGCCAGGTACCGCATCGTAAAAGCGCTGTCACCGGCGACAAATTGCTGGTGCAGGGAATCCACAAAATGGTTCACCGTGGTCGCTGTTTCATTGACCAAAAACTGCTGCCTGATGCGTGCGTACAGATAGCGTAAAACCGGTTGCAAACTGGCCGTGTCCCGGCTTTGCCCCAGCCTGATGAGCAAGTCATTGTAATACTCGAGCGTATCCGCATTGCTGGCGAGGGGGATGGAGGGGGTCGGCGCCTTGCACTTGATGTTGGGCAGCATCAATTCTATGTAGCTGACATTTTCAGCCTTCGCCCTTTCCTTCAATTCCTGCAATCCGACGCCGTAGTTTAGTCCGCTGACAGGCCCGAAGCGGCCAAAGGCCGAAAAAAAGTGGTCTTCCCTGACCTCGTCGTGCAACTGGTCGTATTCTTTGGTGGACCAAAAGCGAATCAATTTTTGTTTAAAGGCATCGAAGCCGCCAGACCCCAGGGTGGCCCGCAAGTCGGAAAGCTTCACAAAAGGCGCAGGAGGACAATTGCCGGGCGAGGCAATTTCAAGCGTTTGTGGATTCACGCAACAATCCGCTTTCAGCATCCAATCAATGTACGTTTCGGCATACACCGCGCCCGTGTAGTGGTTGTGCAAGTCGGCGCCTTTGGGCATTTGAGAGATAAACGCCGTAAGCTCCGCTTCGTTTTTTCTGATTTTTTGAAAATAGGCGCCGACGCGGGCTTCCTGGGCCTGGAGGCAGTTGGCGCAGAACAATAATGCAAGAAAGCACAGCATGGCGAGCTGTTGGACCGTCGCTTTTTTGATACGGGTAGATTGTTTCATCGTTTTATCCAAATGTTTGGACAAAGGTAAAAATTCATCCTGGAAGCGGGGTGCAATCACGCACTCAGCCGTGGCTTGCGGTGAAAACACCGCGCACGGCGCGTGCTTTGGGCAGGGGGAAGACCGCGCGAGGCGGAAAGGCTGGTTTACCTCAATTGGCCGGGTAAAAAAATTATTCCGACCTTGCCCACCAAAATTTGTCCAAACAATGCGCACAAAAGCCCTCCTCTTTACCAGCCTTTTCTTGCTGGTACTTACTCAAACAAACGCCCAACAACCCAAAATCTTCGACGCTCTTAAATGGCGCTGCATCGGTCCGCACCGGGGCGGGCGCACCGTGGGTGCAGTGGGCGTGCCGCAGCAACCGGGCACCTTTTACATAGGTGTAAACAACGGAGGTGTGTGGAAATCAACCGATTACGGACGGGTGTGGACACCGATTTTTGACGATCAACCTACAGGCTCTGTCGGCGATGTGGCCGTGGCGCCCAGCGACCCGAAGGTGATCTATGTCGCCAGCGGTGAGGGCCTCCAGCGACCGGATTTGAGCGTAGGCAACGGAATTTACCGCTCCTCCGATGGCGGAAAAACCTGGACGAATACGGGCCTGAGCGATGGCCTTCAAATCGGTGGCCTCGCTATTGACCCTACCAATCCCGACCGTGTGTTCGCTGCCGTGCTGGGCCATCCTTATGGCGCCAATGCCGAACGCGGCGTGTTACGCACTAAAAACGGTGGAAAAACCTGGGAAAAAGTCAAGTTCATAGACGAAAACACGGGCGCTGTTCAAGTCGCCATTGACCCAAAAAACCCACAGATCGTGTACGCCGATTTTTGGGCAAACCGCCTCGCCCCCTGGGAAAATGGCGAGTGGAAAGGCGCAGGCTCCGGCCTCTGGAAAAGCACCGACGGAGGGGATACCTGGAACCAACTGACCAAAGGCCTGCCCACCACGGCACAAGGCTTGGGACGTATTGGTTTTTGCATTTGTCCCTCCCTACCCTCCCGGCTCTACGCAACCGTAGATTGTGACGGAGGTTTGGGGGGTATTTACCGCTCTGATGATGCCGGCGCGAGCTGGTACCGAAGCAACCCCGATTCACGTCTATGGGGGCGTGGCAGCGATTTCGCCGAAATAAAAGCCGATCCGAAAAACCCCGATATTGTCTACTCTGCCAACGTGGTGGTCTGGAAAAGCACCGACGGCGCCAAATCCTGGCAGGCATTCCGGGGAGCGCCCGGTGGCGACGATTATCACCGCATCTGGATCAACCCGAACGAGCCCAACATCATCCTCATTGCCAGCGATCAGGGTGCCATCGTGACCGTCAATGGCGGGCAAACTTTTAGCAGTTGGTACAACCAGCCCACGGCCCAGTTTTACCACGTCAGTACCGACAACGCCTTCCCTTACAACGTGTACAGCGGGCAACAGGAAAGCGGTTCCGTCGGCATCGCCAGTCGGGGCAATGATGGTCAGATCACGTTTCGCGAGTGGCATTCAGTAAGTGCAGAAGAGTACGGCTATGTGGCTGCCGATCCACTTGACCCAAACATCATCTACGGCGGGAAAATCTCGAAATACGATAAGCGCACAGGTCAGGCCCAGAATATCCGCCCAGAAGCTGTGAGTAGCGGCAGGTATCGCTTCATTCGCACGGCCCCGGTGTTGTTCTCCCCTGTGGACCCGCACTGCTTGTATTTCGCTGGCAATGTGCTGTTTAAAACCAAAAACGGGGGAGATTCTTGGGAGGTCATTTCCCCCGATCTGACCCGCGAAACCTGGGAGGTTCCTTCCTGTGTGGGCGTTTACAGCCCGGAAGCGGAAAAGACCAAACGCCGTCGGGGCGTGATTTACGCTGTGGCGCCTTCGCAGCAAGACACCAACACGATTTGGGTCGGTTCTGACGACGGCTTATTGCACATTACGAACGATGGCGGCAGAAACTGGACAAACATTACCCCCTTGCCCGCCGTAGCCTTGGCGGAGGCGGGTAAACCCATAGTGACCGATTGGAGCAAGGTCTCGCAACTCGACGCCGGGCATTTTGACAACAACACCTGCTACGCTGCCATCAACCGCATTCGGCTTGATGACCTGCGCCCGCACATCCTGCGCACGCACGATGGCGGCAAATCCTGGCAGGAGATCACTGCTGGAATCCCTGACAATGAACCAATTAACACCGTTCGAGAAGACCCGCTGCAGCAGGGCTTGCTCTATGCCGGATCTGAAAACGCCGTCTATGTTTCCTTCGACGACGGCGATCACTGGCAATCGCTGCGGCTGAATATGCCTGCCACGAGCATTCGCGATTTAGTGGTAAAAGACGACGATCTGGTGGTGGGTACGCACGGGAGGTCATTTTGGATATTGGACAATATTACGCCTTTACGACAGCATGCCGTTGCAGTAGACAAGGAGGTAATCTTGTACAAGCCGCAAAATGCCTACCGGGTCCGTTGGAACATGAACCCCGACACCCCCTTGCCACAGGAAGAACCTGCCGGGCAGAATCCACCAGACGGGGCGATGATTGATTATTATTTGCCGCAGGATGCCAAAAATATTACCTTGAAAATCACAGACCTCAACGGCAACCCTTTCCGAAATTACACCGCTTATGACCCTGCCCCCGACGTCGAAGGTGTCAATATCCCCCTCTACTGGATACGGCCACATCAGGTGCTTTCAGGGAAAAAAGGCGCGCACCGGTTTTGCTGGGACCTGCACTACGACCCCATTCAGGGTAGAGACCCGCAATTCCCGATCGCCGCTATTTACGGTCAAACAGCGCCGGATTTCAATTCCCCTTGGGTGATGCCGGGAACCTACAAAGTGCGCCTCGAAGTAGATGGAAATGTCTATGAACAACTGATAAACGTATTCATGGACCCGAGGGTGCAAACCAGCACGGAAGATTTGCAGCAGCAATTTGATTTATCTGTAAAGGCTGGCGGCACCTCTTATTGGATAGAACAAAGTATCCTGAATATGGAAAGCGAGCTTGAACTGATTCGCAAGGCATCGCTAAAATTGGAAGGCACTGCTTTGGATACCTTAAAATTGAAAGAAAAGTCCTTGACAGAGATTCAAAATTCCGCACGGAATCTGCTTAACCGCGCAAGCACGATTTTCAATATCTTGCAGGAAACAGATATGCCCGCAACGAGCCAAACCATTCGGGCGGCAGAGAATATCAAGGCGGAGTACGCCGAGTTTAGAAGTGCCAAATTAAAATGGACAATCGCCAACGGCATCTGGATGACCGAAATGACAAAACAGTTTGGGTTGCCCGCAGATAATTCCAAGCCTTCACCCTACGCACATCCGACACAAGCAGACACCGGTTTTAATCCGCTTTTCAGCCCAGACCTTTCCAATGCAAGTTTTCCCAAGGGGGTCTGGAGCATAAACACAAATGGCGAACTCACCGCCACCAAAGACGAGTGCATCTTTACCCAGAAAACGTACAAAAATTTTGTGCTCGACCTGGAATTCAAAACCGCCGAGGGCACCAATTCCGGCGTTATCGTCCACTGCTCCGATACCGACAACTGGATACCCAATTCCGTCGAGATCCAGATCGCCGACGACTACTCCGCCGAATGGAGCAAGGCCGACCCGACTTGGCAATGTGGCGCCGTTTTTGGCCACTTGGCAGCCGATAAAAAGTTGGTGAAGCACCCCGGCGAATGGAACCGCTACACCATCACCTGCCAGAACCGGCAAATCTGGGTGGTGCTCAACGGCGAACTCGTCAACTACATGGACATGAGCCGCTGGCTTTCCGGCAGCCAGAACCCCGACGGTTCGGCCATTCCTTCCTGGCTTTCAAAGCCATTTGCGACGCTGCCACTGGAAGGGCATATCGGGCTGCAAGGCAAGCACGCAGGGGCGCCGATTTGGTTTAGAAATTTGCGGATTCGGGAGTTGAAATGATTCTACCACAATATCATACTTCTGCACGGGTTACAGAACTTAAAAGCCAGCATTTGCTTCGCGGTCCTTTTTTGTACGATAGATTACAATTGTAAATAATTTTGAAATAAAATTTTAACAACCATTAATGTTGCTGTATCTTTGTTAGGCATAAACGCTGCCTTTCAATGAAACGGAAAGCCTGCCTATTTTTTGCTTTTGTCCTGTTTCTATTTCAAAATTTTCTGAGTGCACAACAGGAAATTAGCGTCAAAGCCACGGCAACCGGGCAAACCACTGGCCACATAGCTGAGCTTGCCTTGAGCAACAACAGCGGCAAAACCATAAACTACCCGGTCGGCCCTTTTTTCATTCCTTCTTCGGGCCAATATCAGCCTTATATCGTGAGTGGTGGCACGCTCGTCCCGGTACCGCCCATGGGAACGGTCACAGTTCCACTAAAAGGTTACTGCGCAGATATTTTCAGCGCACCGGTACCAGCAGGTATAGACCTGCCACCATTTGACACCTGGATCAAACCAAAGTCAGGGCAGCTTCCGTCCTACGGCTGGGTTAGTGTGCCCGGCCTCGGGATTGGAAAGGCGTCTGGTGTTGAACCGACGATCTTAATTCCAGGCACTAAAAATCCGCTGGGCGTAACTTTAGACATCTTCAAACGACCGGATCTGGCCGGCCCCCTGCTCATCGAATTGCTTGCGCATAACGAAACAACTTTCGACTCCCTGAAAAATATCGGCAAGATCACGACCCCTTTTTCTAATAATCCAGCAAAGGAAAAAGAATCTGTTATCCAGCAAACTACCTGGATTTATACCACGGCATTAGCGGGAAAAGTTTACGAAAAAGAATCGTTCCGGGAAAAAATGCTTACCCAATTGGTTGCGACAAGCGGCAAACCGGAATCGGATTTGCCAGTTGCCACACAAATCAAATTTGAAAAAGGGGTGGACGATTTGTGGACAAGCTTTAACCTGGTCGGTGCATTGGCCGGGAATTTTAAACACACCCCAAAAGCCCCACCGCGCATCTTGTACCCACTGAACGGAGCCGTTTTGACCGAAGCTACCCCTTTGTTCCGGTGGTTATACACAGGCCATGCCCCGGGCGTATTGTACACGCTGAAAATCGTAAAAATTTTGCCGGGCCAAAGTCCCGAAACAGCACTGTCGGCCAACCCTCCCGTTTTTCAACAACATGGTATCCCGAATCAGTTTTTCTCGCCGCCATTGGGTGATACGCTGGGGCCTTGCCCAGAATATGGCGTTTTAGTGTCTGTAGATGGCACGGCCTTGACCAGCCAGGCTGAATCGTTTTATCTGCAACAGAGCGTTGCGCCGTCCATAACAGGTGAATCTCCGGGCTCGATTTGCGAGGGGAGTGTCACAACAGCCCTCAATACAACAACCGTAACGTTTAGCTGGGAGGCGCGTGGCCCGTTTACTACCTTTACCATAGTGCCTTGCTCCAATCCATGCGGCACCTTTACGCCCAGTAAAACCTCGTTACCAGTACCCAGACCCGAAGGCGGCAAAATCACCTATTCTGGTCCGCAGGGCAACCATGGGAACACGCAAGGCTCGGCTGTTCCGGCGAATATTGCCAATGCCATAGCCAACTACGGACAGGGT
>JANMME010000393.1:0-3218 GCA_031373015.1 Saprospiraceae bacterium | reverse complement strand
AATATGAGTCATCCCGAATTTTGAGTTTAATACGTCCCAGCGGGACGGAATCTTTGTAGAAATGTTGTTTTCGATGCATAAGCGTGCCGTAGGTACGCTATGTGTGGTTTTTTAGATAGCGTACCTACGGCACGCCAACCGCCTTTTCATCTGTTTTCTACCATGATTCCGTCCCGCTGGGACGTTTAAAAAATTCGGGATGACTCATGTTTTTCAATTGTTCTTTTTCTTCTTCTTGAAGGGGTCAAAATTGTTCAGTTTGTCCTTCACTTCGTCCACTTTTTTCTGGCCTTGATCACCGAGTACTTCGCCTGCTTTTTCGCCGATTTTATCCTTGGCTTCCTTGGTCGCTTTGTCAGTGGCCTCTTGTAACTTCTTGTCAGCCAATCTTTTGAGACTATCGGTGGCCTTGTCGGCAGCTTCCTGGGCTTTTTGTTTGGCCTTGTCTATCTCGCGGTTGGCCATGTTGGTGAGCGAATCTTTTGCTTTTTCTACCACTGCCGTTACCGCGCCAGCAGCTTCTTCCTTGATGCTGCTTTGGCCGTCGGAGCCAAGGACTTTCATGGCCACTTTGGGATTGAAAAGGGTGCCTGTCAAGTCAAAGCGGACGTTGATGAATTCGCCCTGCCCAAGGTTCACACCGGCTTTTGAGGCTTCTTTGGAGAGAAGGTCAATCCCGGTATTGGCTGCGCTTCCGAGCAATTTGCGGGGCACTTTGGTCAACACCTGATATTCCATGTCGCTCGTGAGCCCGTGCGAACCGCCGATTTGCATGGCCACGTCGCCAACGGACGTATTGAAAGGCTTGACCGTCACTTTACCGTCTTTGACCTCAAACCAGTTCTTCGTGTTTTTCAAAGAAAATTGCTTAAGAGCACCCACGTTCAACTTTTCGCCAATGGCATTCATGGGTTTGAAATTGTTGAAAATCGCGGAAACCGTTTCCAAAAAACCCGCCGCAGAAAGGGTGTTGAAATCAGGCATCATGTCCTTTCCCAGCCCTCCGGACATCGAAAGTTTTGTGTTGAATTTGCCATCAATCAATTGAGCCACAGGGGCTAAGGTTTTGATTGTGGCAAAAGTCTGGAACGCTTCGCGGAAGCCCATGTTTTGCAGGGCCATGTCCATGTTGAAGGTAGGTTTTGCTAGGTTTTGGGTGTTGTAATCACCCGTGAGGCCAATTTGGCCGCCAATGACATCCGCCGTGCAGTCTTGCAATTTTGCGACGCTGTTTTTTACGATGATCTGGCCGCTGAGGTTGTTGAGGTCGTAGGTCGTGTATTTGATTTTGGCAAAGTTCGCATTGATCGTCATGTCCATGTTTTCAGGGACGGGTATTGTACCGGCGGTTTCAGCCGCAGGAGTTCCGCCTTTAGGAGCGGCGGCTGAAGCGGCAGGTACAGGCTCTGCCATGAACTGGTTGAGGTCAAAATACGTTGAGTTAAGATTAATTACCCCTGCAACCGTTTGATTGTCAAAGAGATAATTCCAGGCATTGAGTATTTGCCCTGAACCGTTCAAGTCGCTCGTGCCGCCGAATTTCAGCCCAAAACTTGAAATATCCATTTTGTTGGGCGTGAAATGTCCCGCAGCCGTCAAGTTCGATATATCGTAGGTATCGTATTTCAATTTGCCGATTTTGCCGTCTATGGTGAAGTCCCAGCGATCAAAAACGGCTGTGGTAGGCGCCTCAACGTCGTTTGGCACCACGCTGCCATCGGCAGGGAGGGGCTCCATCCATTCGTTTGCATCAAAGTAAGTAGAAGCGAAATTCAGGTTGCCGCGCATGGTTTTGGTCGTGCTGAAATAAGCCAGCAAATTGTCTATGCTGCCCGATGCGCGGAGATCGCTGTTGCCGAGCTTTGCGTCAAATGTTTGAATGTCAACCCGTTGGGGGGTTATGGTAGTGGCAAGCGAGTTGATTTTCACCGTGGGCGTTCCAGCTGATTTATAGGTAATGCCGCTCATGCCGAAAGTGCCCGCCATGTTGACCTCGTCGTATTTGCCTTGGTCAATTTGGCTCATGGCGGCTTTTACGGTCATATTGGATTTGATGATGCCTGCGAGTTCCTGAACACCTTCCATCGGGAATGCTTTGGAAAGCTCGCCGAGATTGAGCGTGCCATTGATCTTCATGTCCACGGTGGGATCGCTTTCAGGGGTTTTCAGGTTGAAATACCCTTCGAGCGGGTTGGAACCAATTTTCAAACTGAACTTCGGGATGTTCACCGTCAGGTCATTGAGCCGTGAAGAGGGTAGGGCGATGGACGCATCCACATTGATATTGCTCACGCCAAGCGGCAGGCTTGGGTACTTAAAATCGGCGTTGCCGACCTTGAAATCGAGTTTGAAAGATGGGTAGGTTTTTTCGTTGTACGTGCCCTTAGCAAAACCCGCGAACTGCACGGTTCCGTTGGCTTGCACGTCTTTGTAATCCTTTGTGTATGCGCCAGGGATGATGCTCAGCAGGCTTTTGAAGGTATTCTCTGGCGTACCGAATTTGAGGTCCATGCGGATGTCCTCCGTATTTTCGGGCATTTGTACCCAGCCGTCAAGAAGCAGTTGCAAATCATTGACTTTCAGGTCGTTTTCTTTGAACGTGAACTTCATGTTTGCCATGTCGGCCCCCAGCGTAGACTTCCAATCTGCCCGTGCGTTGCGCAAATATTGCACCCCACCGTAGTTGACGGAAAGTTTTTCGATGGCGGTTTTCATCACCAAATCGTACAGCGTGGAAGTGAATTCGCCGCTGCCTGTGTGGTTCAGGCCTTCTATTTCAGCCTTCATGTCAAGGCCCCGGTCGTCGTAGAGGATTTTGCCATCCTCAATCCCATAACTTTCGAGTTTGACGGGAGCGGTCTCGCTTGTATCGGTGGTTTTTGAGATGTCGTAATTGGCCTGCCCGTTGCTCAGCGCGTACACCTTGATGTCGGGCTTTTTGAAAAACAAACCCTTGATGACCACCTCGTCGCCAAAAATGGCCGACCAAAGGTCCACCGTCACGTCGAGCCGCTCGCACTGCACAAGATTTACGCCCTCGAAAGGGCCTGGGCCGTTGGTGATTTCCAAGCCTTGGAGGCCGAGGGAAAGTTGCGGGAAATGTCGAAAAATGGAAATATCAACGTCAGAGAATTCCAACTTCGCCGTCAGGCTCTCGTTGGCAGCGGTTTTGACTTGCGCTACGATCTCGTCTTTGAAGATATAAGGGATGGCGACGA
>JANMME010000355.1:0-1966 GCA_031373015.1 Saprospiraceae bacterium | reverse complement strand
TCTTACACGCGCTGGTACTCACAGCTGCCCCAAGAGCGCAAAGCACGCCTTTTCTCGGACATGTTTCAATTCGGACTGGACTCGGTAAAGTACAACGCCAAAAAAAACAACCCTTTTTTGACGGATGCAGAAGCGACTTTGCGGTTTATTGAATTGCAGTTCAAGCAGGATTACAGCCCTGAAATGTGGGATTTTATTACCAAAAAAATGGAAGAGCGTGCCGAAAAGGAGTGGAAAGCACGCTTTAAAGTCATGAAAAAGGCACTTGGTTGGTCGCATGACGATATTGCGCAGTTCATCGGGGCCGAAAATGGCAATTCAGTCAAATCTTCCCTAGCCCGTAAAATCCCGGCGTTTGCCAAGCTCGCTATCTGCGTTTTCGAAAATAGCCAAAAAGAGGAAGGGTAAGGGAACGAGACTGAGCGTTTAGTGCCTCCTATAATTGAGCAAAACGGCTTGCAGCGCGGGTTAGAGCGAGGCGAAGCGGGTGGCGCGACTTTTTGATCGGTATGAAGAACTGGTGAGGACTACTTGAATTATTTTTTGTTTTAAAAAGCGTCGAAAGATCATATTATTTGCTTTAAATTTGTGACAAAAATTTTTGCATGGCTACAAATTTGGACATCCACGAAGCACAAACCGCCTCCCCTGAGTACCAACAATTGGTGGCTGACGCGACTGCCCGCGTTCAAACCGGGCAATTGGCCGCCTTCCGGGCGGTCAACAAAGAACTCATCCAACTTCACTGGGATTTGGGCAAGATGATTGCCGAGCGCCAGCAAGCAATATCTTGACCGCTACGACTATTGGCATCCCGGCGTAGAGAATTTGCATTTTGCAAGGTTTATGACTTATCAGCAGGAGCGTTTTTTTGTCCACTTTGATTTCAAAGACACCGCCACCCTGAAATATAGAGAAGGGATCCGGGTATTCGATCCTATGTGGAATCTCCTTTGGGAAACCACGGTTCCCAACAACGGTTACCCGGCGCTACTTTGGTGTACTTCCGATCCGACCACAGATGGCGGTCTGGCCATTATCTATTCTTTCTGGAAAAATCCCGGCCACAAAGGGGTGGCCACCATCGAAAAATATGATTCTGTTGGAACGCTGGAATGGGCCACTACACTTCCCCACGAATACAATAGTTTCAGCAAGTGGGTCAACCTTTCCCAACACCCGGACGGCGGCTATGTGGGGCTGTGGCAAATTGATGCTTTTTTGCCCCTCCATTACCAAACGCCCGACATTGTCTTCAAACTTGACCCGGCGGGCAAACTCCTGTGGGAAAAAGTCAGCTTTGAAGAACAGCACAATTTTATCCATCTCCTTGTGGCGCAAAACGGTGACTTCATCGGTTGCGGGGTCGCCGAGAACTTCCAGAACGACACGATTGAAGAACCTGGATTTCGGGTTGGCTACATCGCCCGCTTCAATGCCGAAGGGGAGCGACGCTGGGAGCGAATGATATTCGAGCAAAGAGAGGGTGCCTGGATAAGCGAACTGATCGGGGGACGGAAAGCTGGTGCAGACCTTGAAAGCCGTTAAATAGTAGGTAGGTGGGATGACCATTTTAACAATTCGAATAAATACCCTCCTTGATAAGAATGGGAAGGGGTAGAAACAAGAATGCCCCGCTGTCCGAAGACAACGAGGCATTTTGCTAATTTGAGTTGGCACCGACCTACTCTCCCGGGACATCTGACCCAGTACCATCGGCGCTGACGGGCTTAACTGCTCTGTTCGGAATGGGAAGAGGTGAACCCCATCGCCAAAGGCACCAACAATTTTTACCCGCCATAGCGCGTAGCGCGAAGGAGGGCGTTCTTTTTACCCGCCGTAGCCCGTTTAGGGCGAAGGAGGGTACCCGCCACAATAGGACGGAATTATTTTTACCCGCCGTAGCCTGGGCGAAGGCGGGTACCCGCCACAATTGGGCGGCGTTCTTACATCTCTCTGATTAAGT
>JANMME010000351.1:0-3548 GCA_031373015.1 Saprospiraceae bacterium | reverse complement strand
CACAAAAGCGTCATTTTCCGATTTGTTTTTGGTCAAAAGTGAACTAACCACCGCTACAGAACGACTCGCATCCAGCACATGGACGACTGGGCCGTTTTGGTATTGCGGCTCGATTTTAACGGCAGTGTGCGTTTTGGAGGTCGTTGCGCCGCCTATGAGGAGCGGGATTTTCAAGCCCAAGCGCTGCATTTCTTTGGCGACGTGTACCATTTCATCCAGCGAGGGCGTAATAAGCCCAGAGAGGCCAATTACGTCCACATTTTCAGCGATGGCCGCTTTCAGGATTTTGTCGGCAGGCACCATCACCCCCAAATCCACGATGTCGTAGTTGTTGCAACCGAGTACCACGCCGACGATGTTTTTGCCAATATCGTGCACATCGCCCTTCACCGTTGCCATGAGGATTTTTCCTTTGGCGGTCACCGTGCCGCCTTTTTCGGCTTCGATAAAGGGTTGTAGGTAAGCCACGGCCTTTTTCATCACTCGCGCCGATTTTACCACCTGTGGGAGGAACATTTTGCCAGAGCCAAACAGGTCGCCTACTACGTTCATGCCGTCCATCAGCGGGCCTTCTATGACCTGCAGCGGGGCAGGGTAAAGTTTCCGGGCCTCTTCGGTATCTTCTTCCACGTATTTGTCAATGCCCCGCACGAGGGCGTGGGTGATGCGCTCTTGCACGGTGGCGTTGCGCCAGGCAAGGTCTTCGTCAATGGTTTTGCCACCTGTTTCTTTAAAGGATTCGGCCAGTTTTACCAGCTCCTCCGTTGCATCGGGATGGCGGTTAAACAGCACATCTTCAATGCGTTGCAGCAGTTCTTTTGGGATTTGCTCATACACTTCGAGCATTCCGGCGTTCACGATCCCCATGTCCATGCCAGCCCGCGTGGCATGATAAAGAAAGGCCGAGTGCATGGCCTCACGGACATGGTTGTTGCCCCGGAAGGAGAAAGACAAATTGCTCACACCTCCCGAAATCTTTGCGCCCGGACAAGTAGCCTTGATGATGCGCGTCGCTTCGATGAAATTGATGGCATACTCGTTGTGTTCCTCGATGCCCGTAGCGACTGCAAAAATATTTGGATCGAAAATGATGTCCGTTGGATCGAATCCCACCTGCTCGGAGAGGATTTTGTAGGCCCGCTGGCAAATGGACACCTTGCGGTCAATGGTGTCGGCCTGACCTTGTTCGTCGAAGGCCATGACCACCACTGCTGCGCCAAAACGGCGGCAGATATTGGCCTGGCGGATAAACTCTGCCTCGCCCTCTTTCATGGAAATCGAATTAACGATGCTTTTGCCTTGCAAACATTTCAACCCTGCCTCGATAACGCGGAATTTGGAGGAATCCACCATCACGGGCAGCTTGGCGATATCTGGTTCGGCAGACATGAGATTAAGGAATTTGACCATGGCCGCTTCAGAATCGAGCAATCCTTCGTCCATATTCACGTCAATGACCTGCGCTCCACCATCCACCTGTTGTCGGGCGACGGTGAGTGCTTCTGCGTAGTTGTTTTCCTTGATGAGTTTGGCGAATTTTGCGGAGCCGGTTACGTTGGTGCGCTCGCCGATGTTCACGAAATTGGTTTCCGGCCGGATGATAAGTGGCTCGAGACCAGCCAATTGGGTATAACCGTTCTCCGGGCGCGATACTGGTATTCTTGGCGGATAATTCTTGACGTGTTCCGCAATATGCCGGATGTGTTCCGGGGTCGTTCCGCAACAACCGCCAACGATATTGACAAATCCAGACTTGGCAAAATCTTCCATAAAGACGCACATTTCATGGGCTGTTTGGTCATATTCTCCAAATTCGTTGGGAAGGCCTGCATTTGGGTAGGCACTGATGAAACAGTCCGCGATACCCGACAATGTTTCAAGGTGTGGGCGCATTTCTTCTGCGCCGAGGGCGCAATTGAGGCCCACCGCAAAGGGCCTGGCATGTTTTACCGAAATCCAGAAGGCTTCTACGGTTTGTCCACTCAGGGTACGGCCCGAGGCATCCGTGATCGTGCCCGAAATAATGACGGGGAGTCGGAAACCTTTTTCTTCAAAAACCTCTTCGATGGCATAAATGGCTGATTTACAGTTCAGCACATCGAAAATAGTTTCCACTAAAATGATGTCTGCGCCGCCATCCACAAGGCCGCGAACCTGCTCGGCGTAGGCGTTTTTGGCCTCGTCAAAGGTGATGGTTCGGAAGCCCGGGTCGTTTACATCGGGGCTGAGACTTAGCGTTTTATTCAGCGGACCGAGCGCACCCGCTACGAATTTGGGTGATTGGTTTATGGGTGACCCGCCTTCGCCAAGGCTACGGCGGGTAAATTGGTGATTGGTTTGCCAATTCTGAATCGCACGACAAGCAATTTCGGCAGCAGCTTTGTTGATGTCATAGCATACGCCGGGTGGCATGTCAAAATCTGCCTGAGAAATAGATGTGGCGTTGAAGGTATTGGTCTCGATAATGTCTGAGCCTGCCTCCAAATACTTGAGGTGAATGCTCTCGATAATATCGGGCCGGGTAAGGCAGAGCACATCGTAGTTGCCCTTGAGTTCGCTGTGGTGCTCCTTGAACCGTTCACCGCGAAAATCCTCTTCGGGCAGTTTGTACGATTGCAGGAAGACGCCCATAGAGCCGTCAATGATGAGAATGCGCTCGCGGGCGGCAGCGGTAAGTAGCTGTAAAGTATCTTTTTTCACGATATAGGGCACCTCGGGATTACGGTCCCGGGCAGTTTTGTTGGCAAAGGTAACAGTTTGGGAAGGGATGGGTTCAGGAGAGAATTGTCAACTTTTTGAAAGTTGACAATTCTGTAATGCTATATCTTCTCCAAAGCATGAAGCGTCGCTAGCACTGCACTGCAAATGCGGCTTTTTTCTTGCTGGTATTCTCTGTCCGAAACTTGGTTGGTGCGTTGTTGGCGTAACAAATTATTCAGCCAACTCATCTGCAGAATTACTTCATTGCTTTCCTCAAACCGTCCGCGCAACATCCGCAACGCGGCGTCCAATTGGTCGGCGGCGATGAGATCGCGGATTTGCTCGACTTTGAACACCCTGACCTCGGCGTTTTTCAGGATGTCGCGAATGGGGAATTTCCGCTTGCTCAGACGACAACGGTCACTTTCGGTTTCACCATCGCGGAGCAGTTCAAGCAAGAAGTCATAGTTGAAAAAATGGGACTCCTCGCGACGAATGCGTTGTTCGGCACAGGTGTCGCAAGGGCAAGGCACGAGTTTTTCCACCCGAAGGTTGCCGAATTTTGTGTTGGCGTGGATGTCGTCCAAGATGTCTACCACTTGGTTCAGCAAATCGGCTTTGTGTGATCCAAACGCATTGATTTCGAGAAAATGTGCCGTCTGCACCTCGCGAACGAAGACGCGGCCGGAGTTGTTTTTGCCCACAAACTGGACAGCATCGCTCCAAACTAAACTGGTAGTTAGTTGGCTGTCAGCCTTACTTGTGGCTTCAATTCGGTGATGCAACCGACAAGTCAATTGGGTTAAAATTCCACTCGGCATGAACTTATACCTAAACACTACCTGTGT
>JANMME010000349.1:0-3176 GCA_031373015.1 Saprospiraceae bacterium | reverse complement strand
CCCGGTCACTGAAGGCGAGCAGCCCTGCAATGTCGGCAGCCAAGCTGTCGGCAGTAGCAATCTGGCCGCTTTCGTGGTAGAAAAAAGCGATCTCAAAAAGGGCGCGGGCTACCTCGGGCTTTTTCTGGCCCAGGCCGGCAGCTTTTTGGAGCGTGGCAAGGGCTTCAGGGTATTGCAGGTGATACACGGAGTTGGCAGCGTTTTCGAGCAGACTCTGCACCACGTCGGCAGTGGCCTGTCGGGCCAGGGCAAGGGCGCGGTCGGCGGCGGCAAGGTTTTGCCGGGCAAGTTGTTTTTGCTCCTCGGTGGCGTTGGTTTGTTTATCTACTTCGAGGAGAGCGAGCCGGGCATTTTCCTGCTCGGCTTCCGCTTTTTTCAGGTTGTTCCCGGCTTCAGTGGTCTTGTCGACAGCAAGGGCTTCGCTTTGTTGAGCTTTTATCGTCATGGCTTTTGCCTCTTCTTTGGCCTTGTTGGCTACCCAAGTCTGATAAAAAGCAAAAGCGAGTAAAGCAAAAGCAAACAAGCCCACCAAGATGTTGCGGCGGCGGGCGGCCTCTATTTTTTTACGTTCCTGGCGTTGGCGTTCGGCCTCTTTTTTGAGGCGCATCTCCTCAAAAGTTCTTTTCTCCGCTTCCCGCCTGGCTTTGGCGGCCTCTTCAATAGGCCGTACCAAAGTATCGTGGCCTACCTCGTAGAGCATCCTCCCCTGGTCGTCGCGCTCCACGCGCAGGAGGGAGGCGGCGCTGAGGCGTTGGAGCAGGTCGGTGCTCACGCCGGGTTGTGCCAGCAGCGCCTGTTCGGCAAAAGGAAGCCGGATGCCGTCTTTTATCAACACGTCTTCGATTAAAGTCCGGGCTATCAGCTGTTCCTCCTTGGGCAGCGATTCGAGGGTATTTTCGTAAAAATCGCCGAAAATAGAGGAAATGTCGCCAAGGTCGGTGGCGGTGATAGTGATGGGTGGTTCGAGATTGGGCTCAAGATTTGTCAACTTTTTAAAAGTTGACAAATCTGTACCGTGGTCAACCGCATACCGTTTTGCCACAATGTTGTCTTCCACGTGTTTGCACACGATTTGAAGGGTACTGGTCTCGATGCGGCCTCGTTCGTCGCGCAGGGAAGCGAAGATGGCTTCCAAAGCTTCGGGGGTATAGCGGAAAGCGGGGGTATCGAACCCCACCCCCGGCCCCTCCCCAACTGGGAGGGGAGATAGCTGTGCCGGCCGCAATACCGCTTCTTTGGCCGATGCCTCATCCAGCGCATCCAGTTCATAGCTGTGCTGAAGCAAGTTCGGGAGGTAATCCTTGAGGCCATTGAGCAAACTCATACGGTCGGCGCGGATGCTGAACACGACCTTGAGTTCGAAGGGGGTGTAAATGGCATCCTCGGTTTCAGAAGGGAGATTGGCGCTGGCAAGGGCTTTTTCGTACCGTTTTGGGACGATGGAAAAAAGGGCCTCGGCAAGTTGTTTTTTGAACTCCAGCACCTGCTCGAGAGGGTAAGTAAAGAGTTCTTCAAACTGGTCAAAAACCAGCAGAAAACGCTTGTTCGTAGGCGTTTGAAGGTTTTTGAGGGATTGCCAAAGGCTTGGCTCGGCAAGGCTGGAAGGCAATATCGCGTGGTCGCTGACCCGGCGGCCAACGGCCAGGCGCAGGCTTTCTGCCGGCGGCAGGCTTTCGCCGGGCTTGTACGGGCCGAGGCGGATTTCCCAAGGCTGGAGCTTTCCGTCGGTTTGTAAACGCGGGAATACACCCGCCGAGAGCAGGGAACTTTTGCCGTAGCCGGATTTGCCGTACAAAATAACGAGTTGCTGGAGGTCAATGAGCCTCAACAGCCGCTCGGTGTCGGTGTCGCGCCCGAAAAAGAGGTGCTGTTCGTCGGTGCGGAAGGGGCGTATGCCGGGGTAGCGTTTCATGTTGCGTCGGTTTTTTCGATCAAATCCTGGACGGCGAGGCGGATCTTGTTCATTTCGAGGAAAGCGGCCTCGGAGCTGACCACGCCGTTCTGGATGGCTTCGCGCAGGGAATTGAGGCGGCTAAACTGGAAGTCGGCATCGGTGGCTGCGGGAGTTTGTCGCAGGCGTTCGAGGATGCGGGCGATCTGGCCTTGGCGCAGCCAGTCGCGCAGGGTTTGCTGGATGGGCGCGCCGGAGCCTAGGCGGCTGTGTTCTTCGGCAGCCCATTTTTCGGAAAGGGTTTCCAGAAATCCGAGGGGCGTAATGCCGTCCACAAATTCGACCTCGAATTGGTCGGCAAAAAAGACGCGGGTCTCTTCGGCGGCGGCGGGATTGAGGGCGTATTGGCGGCCTTTGTTGCGGTCGGGGTTGAGCAGCCGGAGCAGCATCTGCATGGGCCATTGGTCAAACTGGAACCCTACGAAAATGAAATCCGTGGCGTGTTTGAGTGCGTGGGAAAGTTCAATATAAAGTTCGCTGCCAAGTTTGCGGTCGCCGAGGATCTGGCAGAAATATTGGAACAGGTCGTCGTGGGTGAGTACGAGCGAGTTGTGGTCAGATAGCACACCGAACATATTGAAAATCAGGCGCACATCGCGTGGCGGCACGCTGATTCGGTCGTGCGGTTCGGGGACGCCCCGGTAGTCGTAGTAACTGAATTGGTGCAGAATGCCGCGCCGCTCGAACACTTTTCGCAGACCCAAATCGGGCAGGGTGCTGATGACGACGGGGAAAGGCAGGGCGGCGATTTGCTCATAAATGGGTGTGAGTCGGGCCAGCCATTCGTCGTGGAAATCGTCGAATTTGCGCCACACGCGGGTACGGGCCGCGTCGTTGGGGAAAAGGAAAAGTTCGTCCTTAGGGTACACCATCGAAACGTCGCGCGGGAGGGTGCCGGGCAGGTCGTTGGGGTCAATGCCCGTGTGGCGGCAGAGCTCGAGGAAGAGGTTTTCGCCGGGCAGGAGGTCAGGCCCAATGAGCAGGATGCACTTTTGCTGGGCAAGTGATTTGAGCAGGTCTTTCCAGGCGATGTTATTCGGAGCAAGTATAGGGTCGGCCATATTCGTTTTGGGCAAAAAAGAGGTCGAAAAGAGCGGTAAATATAGTTTGTTTTACCACATAAGTAATTGTGGCATGATTTGAAACACAAAAGGTAGGATTTGAAACACAAAAGGCACAAAAGGGCACAAAAGACCGTATCGTGCTACTTTTGTGTCCTTTTGTG
>JANMME010000320.1:0-4326 GCA_031373015.1 Saprospiraceae bacterium | reverse complement strand
CGATATAATATATAAAATCCGTGTCTCATCCGTGTCATCCGCGTTCCACCTGTCAAGTCAAACAAGCTCAAACAGTCTCTAAAATCCAACGTCCACGTCAAGTAAACATGAAAAAACTGCTCTTTTTGCTGCCCTTTGGCCTTTTGCTCTCGGCATGCTCCAATGATTTTGAGGTGATAGCCCCTTGGAAAGAAATTCCCGTGGTGTACGCCATCCTTTCTCCGCTCGACCCCATCCTTTCGCCAAAAGACACGGCTTTCTACATCCGCATCGAAAAAGCATTCGTTGACCCGGAAAGAAGTGCGCTAGAAATTGCCCAGATCGCTGACTCGCTCTACTACCCGGAGAATGCCATCACGGTATGGCTCGAGCGCACCAGCGACAACAGCCGACTGCAGCTCAAGCGCGTGGACGGGGCACTGGAAGGCTACCCACGCACTGCAGGCGTTTTTGCCGGTCAGCCCAATTGGCTTTACAAGGCAAAGCCAACAAACGGTTTTTCCATTGACGCAACTAAAACTTACCGCCTCATCATCGAGCGTGCCGATGGCCGACCAGATATTACGGCAGAAACAACCGTTCCGAAAGATTTTTTTGTGACCACTCCCAGCCCCACGGATCAAAAAATTGGTTTTTTTGGCAGGTTAAACACAAAAATAAGGTGGAATACGGATGAAAACGGGGCTTTCTTTAACGTCACCATAGTCGTCCACATCAACGAAAAAATAGAGCCCAATGGCGCTGTACTTAACACACAAACGCTGATTTGGGAAGCGGTAAAAAACGTTGAACGAGACTCAAGCAATACCCCCGGCGTGTACACGGCTACGGCCCTTATGTCGGGGATCAGTTTTTATAATTTTTTAGCACGAAATCTGCAAAAGCCACCGGCTGGCCGCATCCGCCAGTTCAAAAATTTTGATATTATTATCGAGGGAGGGGGCAAGGAGATCAAAAAATACCTCGAAACCGCCCAAGCCAACTCTGGGCTGACGGGGGCAGAGACCTACCCAAATTACACCAACATTTCAGAAGGGTACGGTATTTTCACAGCCAAGAACCGTTCGGTTTTACAAGGTGTAAAACTAAATCCATTGACCATTGATTCGATGGATCGAAGTTCGATTGTGGATTCTCTCGGCTTTGTTAAATGACTTGCCGTACCCTTTAGAATAAGCTCCTTTCCTTCACGCCGGGCTGCCGTTTGTCAGCCCGGCGTGCTTTTTTTGGTATATTCAGGCCGATTAATCTTTAAAGAAGCGTTTTTTTTAAATGAAAATACACGATTTGTAGCGTTTTTTTTTCACATTTCGTGTAGATTTTTACAAGTGGCAGGTGGCCTATAAGAAACATATTTTGAATATTTCATGCCATTTTAACACCTTTATGTTTTCACAGAACCTAAATGGCGCATAGTTAAAGGAGAAATGCGCAAATAAATATTTCACAATGGTTTAAATTTGTAATTGTATAAGGAGAGGTTGTGCTGCCACTTTTGTACTTATGAACGGTGGCAATAAAAGTATTGTCGCCAAGAGATATGTTCATGGGATTATACAAATTCAGGTGAGAGAGCAAGTCCTTCCAATTGTGGGAGGACTTGCTAAACCTGAACGCCAGGTTTTTGCCCCGCTCACATTTCAACAAAAACCACTTCCAACTGTTTCCTTCCTCTTTTCACGAAAAACATACCGAACCCTTGGAAAAGCCCTTCCACTAGAAATGTTCATGGGATTATAATTTGTTGTTTTACCAGCCACACCAAAAGAGGTGTGGCTTTTTTGTTTTCAGCACTACCTTTACCCGTTCATCCGCCGAAGCCCTTCTTTATCCGTCTTTGTTTTAACGAAGGCAAAGGGCGAAGGAGGGGCTCACTTCACTCACCCTCTCACTTCACTCACCCTCTCACGCCTCTCACCTATGTCAACCGTAACCGGCGAACTCAAACGTGTGACAACACACACTATCCAAGCGATGAAAAACCGTGGCGAAAAAATCGCCATGCTCACAGCCTACGATTTTTCGACCGCCCGTATTCTCGACGATGCAGGTATTGATATTCTGCTCGTAGGCGACTCGGCATCCAATGTGATGGCAGGTCACGAAACTACACTTCCGATCACGCTCGACCAAATGATCTACCATGCCCAATCTGTAGTGCGGGCAGTGAACCGCGCCATGGTGGTGGTGGATTTGCCTTTCGGGAGCTACCAGTCGAACTCCGAAATAGCCCTGTCCAGTGCTATTCGCATCATGAAGGAATCTGGCGCGCACGCTGTGAAACTCGAGGGCGGCGAGGAGGTGGAAGAAAGCATCCGCCGGATTTTGAGGGCAGGCATCCCGATCATGGGGCACTTAGGGCTGACCCCGCAAAGCATTTACAAATTTGGCACGTACTCCGTTCGGGCCAAGGAAGAAGTCGAAGCGCAAAAACTTCGCGACGACGCAAAACTCCTGGACGAGCTTGGCTGCTTTTCGCTGGTGCTCGAAAAAATCCCCGCTCAATTGGCCAAGGATGTTTCCGAAAGCATTGAAATACCCACCATCGGCATCGGTGCAGGCAAACATTGTGACGGTCAAGTATTGGTGACGCAAGATATGCTGGGCATCACCAAGGAATTCAAGCCGCGCTTTTTGAGGCGATACCTCGAACTATTTGAGGCCATAGGCGACGCAACCAAGCGTTACATCTCTGACGTGAAGCAACTCGATTTCCCTAACGACTTGGAGCAATATTGATGTTGTTGTTTTTGAAAGACCGTTTATTGTCCAAATTTTTCCTTGTTGGGGAAAGCGATTTGATTAAATATCGTATCTTTCTTTTGTTTGTTGATTTTCCTTTAAACGTTTTAGTACGGATATTTCATGGATAAAAAGTTACTCCCTCTTTTGGTTTTTTTTGTGTTTGTATGGGGACAAACTTCAGCCCAAGTTAATCAACCTTGTCCTACCCCACCCCCTCCGGGGTCAGAAAACTGTCAAGGCGCATGTGTCTATTGCGACTTTGATGGTTACATGGGCATCAACAACGGTACGCCCTCCGGAGGAAATTCGGGCTGCCCTGGTATCGCCATCCACAACGACCAATGGTTTGGCTTTACGGCGGGTTCAACTTCAATTACCATCACGATATTGACCTCCGGCTGCCAAAATGGCGACGGCCTTCAATCCGCTTTCTTCGACGATTGCGGTGATCAGTTTGCGCTGGAATGCAACTCCGGCTCGCCAGGTGGCGGTGGGCAGCCCTTAGTTTTGACTTACGACAACTTTACGATTGGCGAAACGTATTTTTTGATGCTTGATGGCTGGAGCGGTGATGTGTGCGATTTTGAGATTGACATCACGGACGGCTCTATTACACCTCCGCCACCAGATAATGCACCACAACCACAAGGACCTACCATGGTTTGCCCCGGGGCAACAGTCGTTTACACGATTCCGGATGTAGTGGGCGCTGGCAGCTATTTATGGTCTGCCCCTGGCGGTTCGCATATTAACGGGGCAGGCGCTACGCTGAATGTGGACGCACCAGAAGGAACCACCGTGACCATTACCTTTGGGAATACTGGCGGCAACGTTTGCGTACAGGCCGACAATGCTTGCAATCCCCCCTCGTCGCAAATTTGCCTGCCCGTAACGAACCTGCCCATTCCGCCAACCATCCGCCCCTCCATCACTGTTTGCTATGAAGATACACCCTTTACCTGGGACGAAAACCCGTTCCCGATGTTGAGTGCCCCAGGCACTTTTACGCTTACTTCATCACCCTACGATTCCTACCTCGGCTGCGACAGCATTGTAAAGCAGACGATCATTGTCAAGCAAATAGCGCCCACCAACCTGGGCACAAAGTATGTCTGCGCAGGCAGCTGTTTTGTGCTTGCAGGCAACAAATATTGTGACCCGGGCAATTACACCGAAGTTTTTGAATCTTTCCAGGGCTGTGACAGTACCGTCAATTTTGCATTGGTAGTACTTGACCCTGTTGCAGTGATCCCTCCTCCGGCAACTTCGATTGACTGTAATAGCGCCGGAGTATTGTTAACCAGCACAGGCTCTACACCACTTGGGGCTGCATCTTACAGCTGGACAAATGTCAACTGGACCAACCTCGGGGGAACTTCCACCTACAATGCAACACTTACGGGGACCTACCACCTGATCGTGACCTCTCAGGCAGGTGGCGTACAATGCCGCGACACGGCGACCTCGATTGTAACGGGCAATACGGTGGCCCCGGGCGCAACCGCGACAGGGGGAAACATCAATTGTTTGACACCTCAAACCACGCTCTCGGGCAGTTCACCAACCGGTGGGGTAAACTAT
>JANMME010000270.1:0-2015 GCA_031373015.1 Saprospiraceae bacterium | reverse complement strand
GTCTTTCCTCAACTCGATGTGCTGATAAACAATGCCGGGCTCTTCCTGCCTGGCAAGATTTCTGAAGAACAAGAAGGTACACTTGAAACCCAACTGGAAACCAACCTGTACAGTGCCTACCACCTTACCCGGGCCTTGTTACCGATCATGATTCCTCAAGGCCGCGGGCATATTTTCAATATGTGCAGCATCGCCAGCTTTATGGCTTACCCAAATGGCGGTTCGTACAGTATCAGTAAATTTGCACTGCTGGGTTTTTCCAAAGTGTTGCGGGAAGAGATGAAACCCAAGGGCTTGAAAGTCACGTCTATTATGCCCGGTGCGGCTTGGTCGGATTCCTGGGCTGGCGTAGATTTGCCCTACGAACGCCTCATGCAAGCGGCTGATGTGGCCAAGGCGGTTTGGGGCTGTTATGATATGAGTGATTCGGCCGTGGTGGAGGAACTGGTGTTGAGGCCGCAGCTGGGGGATTTGTGAGAATGTGTCAAATATTTGGTAGCGCGACGGCGTGAAAAATTGTCGATGCTCCGTTTAGTTCTCACCCAAAGTTTTCAAAAACGACTTTCGACAAAGAAGGCATTCGAAAACAGAACACCGTTTTCCCCTCAAAATTGGTGATGGAAAGATCCCCTTGGGTCATCACGTCCATTCCTATTATGAAATCACAGTTATCTTCTTCGGAATAGGTAAATTCAACAGCCTCCAACTCCTCGAACACCAATCGATTAGGCAGAGCAAGGTGAATCGGATAAATCGGTACGCGTTGAATTCCTGAAGCCGTTGAAACGGAGGCAAAATCTTCAAAGGGAAGTTCCAAGCGAGCAGCCAAGCGGTCAGAAATGGCAGAATGGGTCGCACCTGTATCCCAGAGGGCTTTTACTTCCAAGGCCGAGACATCGGCCGACTCATTGTATCGAGAAAATTCAGGTGGCAAACTGACGAACACGTTGGTAAAAATAGCAAGTGCGAGATTGTCGTGTTCTTTTGTGAGCGTATAAACGGGGGATTTCATTTTACTTTTTGTCAATGGTTACCAATTGCCGACCGTACAAACGCGGAGCGAGCGAAGCCTTCTCTTCTACGCAGTGGTGGATGATGAATGTCCCCGGTTTGTGCAATTTAAGTGCCTCCAGCCGCGCGGCTTTGCGCGACTCAAAATCACCCATTACCTGTTCATTTTTTATCACGATGTACCTGCCGGGAGACTTCTCCAATAGCTCCTCCTCATGCGCCTTGTACCACAGGTATTCCCTGAAATTGGGGTATTTCGCCGTATCGTATTGAATGGATGCATTTCCCATGTGTCTGAGTGGTTTGAAATTTTTACAAAAATACAGTGGTTTTGTTGGTTTGCCAAAAAGTGGTTTAGAGGGAGGAGAAATGAGGAAACATTGCTGTCGATACTCTTCAGTACCCTGGCAATTCAGAAATTTCTTAAGTGCTTGATGTGAGGCCGTTTAACGCCTCGATTTTATACCTTTGGGACGAAGTATTAATACATAAAAAGACTTTTTAATTACCCTGCTCCATTGGGATCATTTTCTTCGAAGATAGAACTTGCCTTTGCATTCGAACTAATAGGTGAAATTCAAAACCCATCTTATGACAACGCTCCTCTTCGCCACAATAGATACCTACATTGCCACCTTCCCCAAATCCACCCAGAAAATCCTGGAACAAATCCGCACAGCGATCCAAAATGCAGTCCCGGAGGCTACAGAAGCCATTAAGTACGCCATTCCGACTTTCATCATGAATGGCAAAACCCTGGTGCATTTTGCAGCCTTCAATAACCACATCGGGTTTTATGCAACCCCCACCGGGCATGAGGCATTCAAAGAAGAACTCTCCATGTACAAGCAAGGAAAAGGTTCTGTGCAATTTCCGATTGACCAGCCCATGCCATTGGATTTGATCGGCAGGATTGTGAAGTTTAGGGTAGAGGAAAATCTGGCGAAAGCAATGAAAAAGAAATAGCAACCCCATTTTTAGGGAAACACGGATGACGCGGATGA
>JANMME010000262.1:0-3619 GCA_031373015.1 Saprospiraceae bacterium | reverse complement strand
TGGCAATCCCGGTTGTCGCAAAATTGATGCGCTTTCATCACATCGAATTCTTCTTTTGTTAATGGCATAAGACAAAAATTTGATACAAATATACACCATGATCTAATCGTTCAGCACCCAATTTACCCAATCGCTTAAAATATCCAATTAGAGCATTGCAAGAAGCCGTAATTAATTCGTTGGTTCGCCGTGATTATGAAATTGATCAACCTACGAGGATTACAGTTTTTTCTGACAGGATTGAAATTTACTCTCCAGGGTCATTACCTAGAGCAATTGATAAGGAAAAATTCATTTCTGGCAAGGCTACGCCCTACTGGCGAAACCAATCACTTGCTTATTTTTTCAATAAATTACAATTAGCTCAATCAGAAGGTCAAGGTATACCAACTATCATCCGCACAATGAAAGAAGAGGGTTGCCCCGACCCACAATTTGAAATTGGAGAGGAAAGCCTTACCTGTATTTTGTCAGCAAATCCAAGGCATTTAGCCAATGCAAGGGGATTTTGAACAAACATCAATTCCAATGAACTGAGCATCAAGCACCTAAACCAATTGTCGTAGTGGCTACCCTTCCTGTATCTTTGCGCCATGAATCCACGCCCATATCCCACCCCCTCCACTTTTACCCGCGCCCGCAGCGGAGAACTTTTTGAAACCGCCAAAACCTACTTCCCGGGCGGCGTACACAGCCCTGTACGGGCTTTTAAAAGTGTGCAAGGGCCGCCTATATTTTTCGAGCGCGGCGAAGGTTGCCACCTTTTTGACGTTGATGGTCAGGCATTTGTAGATTTCTGTTGCTCTTGGGGCCCACTCATTCTTGGGCATGTACACCCGTCGGTGCTTGAGCGGGTGCAATCAACCGTGGCAAACGGGATGTCTTTTGGAACGCCCACGCCACACGATAACCTGATCGGCAAACTCATCCTAGACAATCACCGCTATGTCGAGATGATCCGTTTTGTCAGCAGTGGCACGGAGGCGGTGATGAGTGCGCTTCGACTGGCACGCGGGGTGACCGGGCGCAGCAAGGTCATCAAATTTGAGGGCTGCTATCATGGCCATGTGGACTCGATGCTCGTAAAGGCGGGTTCTGGCCTCGTCACATTTGGCATCAGCACTTCAGCGGGCATACCGGAAGCGTATGCACAGGAAACCATCGTGGTGCCACTGGCTGACCCGGAGGCGTTGGAATCGGCCTTGCGTCAATACGCTGGCGAGGTGGCCTGCGTCATTATTGAGCCCATCCCAGCAAACAATGGATTGTTGCTACAAAACATAGAATTTTTACAGTTTTTGCGCGAAAAAACCCGAGAATATGGCGTTTTGCTCATTTTTGATGAAGTGATCTCAGGTTTCAGGGTAGGGTTTGAAGGCGCTGCGGGCTTGTACGGGATTGAGCCGGACATACTCACGTTTGGCAAAATCATCGGTGGCGGGATGCCCGTGGGGGCTTATGCGGCAAGCCGGGCAATCATGGAAAACGTAGCGCCCATGGGTCCCGTGTACCAGGCCGGGACACTGAGTGCAAATCCGGTAGCGATGGCAGCGGGTTTTGCCACGCTGACCGAGTTGTTGAAACCTGGGTTTTATGAATCTTTGGAAGCAAAAACGGCGCGATTCACGGCAACCTTGCAGGAATTCTGCGACAAAAAGGGCTATGAAGTCACTTTCCCGCACGTGGGTTCAATTTTTTGGCCGACCTTCACCCGAAAGCACATTCACCGCAGTGACGAGATTGACGGTTCGCGAATGGATTTTTTCAAAACCATGCACCTGGAATGCTTGAAACGCGGGGTCTATTTTGGCCCCTCGGGATACGAAGTGGGCTTTGTTTCTGGCGCGCACACGGAAGCAGACCTGGCTTTTTCAGCAGAGATGATTTGTGAAAGTCTGGACCTGGTGTTTGGTAGGTGATTTGGTGATATTTCCTAGCAACCTGCTGCTGGAAATTTTGCTGAAACGTGGTTGGAACACAGCGCCCCAAATCCTTACTTTGTCTTCACCTGTCTTTTTCCCTTGGGTTGAAATCACCGGGGAGAAAATATCTTTGCCCTCCGATTCAACCAAGGTCATGCCCGTTTTTTGGGACACCTTGAAATACAAGATTTACGCGAAATAAATTTCGCGCCACTATAAACATGAGAAACTACTACGCTTTCCTGCTTTTTTTCTTCCTTCCAACCCTTTTGTTTTCCCAAAAAGGAGCCGTGCGCGGCAACGTATTTGACAAAACAAGTGCTGCCCCGATAGCTTTTGCAACCGTGAGCATTGAAGGCACCGGTTTAGGTGCCAACACTGACCTGAACGGTTTTTTTACCATCAGTAATGTACCTGTGGGACCTCAAAAACTAAAGGTCTCTTTCATCGGCTTTACAGATTACATTCATGAGATCGAGGTGAAAAAGGGGGAAATTGTTTACCAAAATGTGTTTTTGGTAGAAAGTGATGGCAAGGAGCTGGATGAAGTGGTCGTCAGCGGCAAAAAATCGCAAGCCAAGGCCGAAGTTCAGATTTCAAAAATTGCGATCACACCCAAGCAGATCCGCTCCCTGCCCTCGGCAGGCGGACAGGCCGATGTGGCACAGTATCTCACCGTGTTGCCCGGCGTAGTCTTCACGGGCGACCAAGGCGGCCAGCTCTATATCCGGGGCGGCTCGCCGGTGCAAAACCGCATCCTGCTCGACGGGATGACGATCTACAACCCCTTCCACAGCATTGGTTTTTTCTCGGTTTTTGAGACCGAACTTATCCGCAATGTGGACGTGCTTACAGGCGGTTTTAATGCCGATTACGGTGGGCGCATCTCGGCGGTGGTGGACGTAAAAACCCGCGAAGGCAACCGCAAACGCCTAGCCGGGATGGTATCGGCAAGCCCTTTTCAAGCCAAGGCGATAATAGAGGGGCCAATCATCCGCTTAAAAACGGAAAAAAAGCCACAAAAGAGCAGTGAGCGCTTTCCTTCTGACCTTAGCGTGATGGGCGCTACTACAGAAATCCTGATGCAAGACCCCAGCAGTGTATCCTATGTTTTTACTGGGAAAAAATCGTTGATTGACCAGTCAGCAAAGCCTTTATACCCTTATGTAAACGATTCAGTAGGGATTCCTTTTGAATATACCGATTTGTATGGGAAAATAACTTGGATGACTGGAAATGGGAGCAAAGTGAACTTTTTTGGCTTCAATTATACAGATCGTGTAGATTACCCGATTACTGATTTTGGCTGGAAGAGCAGTGGCGGAGGCTTGGACTTCACGCTTATCCCCTCCAATTCAAATACTATTATTAGCGGATATTTTACAGCTTCTAAATACGATTCCCATATAGATAATGCTGATCGCCTTCCTCGCAGAAGTGGTACTGGTGGCTTTACTGCGAATATGAACTTTACGAATTTTGGCCGGAACAGTGAACTGAAATATGGCATCGAAATTAATGGCTTTAAGACTGATTTTGAATTTGTCAACTTTAAGGGTTATAAAATCTCAAAGCTGGACTATACTTCCGAAGTGGGCGCGTACGCCAAATTTCGCCGCAAATTCGGGCCACTCGTGATTGAACCTGGCGTTCGATTGCAGTACTACCAGTCGCTCAACGATTTCTCCTTTGAACCG
>JANMME010000247.1:0-2619 GCA_031373015.1 Saprospiraceae bacterium | reverse complement strand
CGGTATCAACGGGCACGATGGCTGCCATTATGATGTGCTGGGATACAAGGCTTTGGGCGAAAAAATATACAAGCAAATCTCAGCCGACCTTTACAATACCCCCACAGGCGAACAAACCAATATCCGGGTTGTGAGCGCCCGCTTTATAAACGATTTGAATACGCAGATCGAGCTTGTTACCGATGCTTCCAAAGGGCTGATAGCGCAGCCTGGAAGTGCGTACGATTTTATTATACAGGGTGCGTCCGCCACTGTAATTGGAATACATGCTGATGAGAACAAATTGGTCTTTGATTTGGATCAATCAGTCAACTTTCCCAATGCAGGCATATCTTATAGTGGCCATTTAGGCAGCAATGCCTGGGTACTCAATGCCGATGGTTATGGTATGTTTACTTTTTACAACTTATTGATTGACAATTACCATGTCGTGCCCAACTTCGATATTCCGGGTATTATGTCGGGTTCAGGCAATTGTATATCTATGGATGGTGCAAACGACTTTGTATATGTTGGTCCAGTATTAGGCTCCTCTTACACCAAAGAAGCCTGGATCAACTGGCGCGGTGGCGGTCTGGGGAACAACATCATTTCTGGGGCAAGCAACACCGCTTTTTGGATGCCGGATGGCACGTTGGCTGCCGGGCACAATGGCGCATGGTTTCAGGTAGTGGATAATGTTGCTATTCCCACAAACCAGTGGGTACATGTAGCCGTGAGTTACGATTCAGTGTTGGCAGAAATGCGTCTCTATAAAAATGGCAAATTGGTGAGTACTGCTCAAAACGTAGCTCCACAGAACAATGACCCGCAGCTCTATGTGGGCGCCTATAGCGGTGGCTATACTTTCCATGGAATGATTGATGAAGTACGTGTATGGAATGACGTGCGAACCATCGAAGATATCAGAGCCAACATGTGCCAAAAACTGCAGGGAACTGAACCCAATTTGTCTGCATATTTCCGTTTTGACGAAACAATAGGAGGCACTGCGCCCAACCTAACGGCTACACCGGATGGGCAACTCAATAACTTTCAGGGGCTTGGCCTAAACGAAGCATGGAAGCGCTCGGGCGCTCCTATTGGGACAAAAAGCAATTTTACCTATAAAGATGTAGATGAGATCAGTCTGTCAGCCACTTCAGGCGACAGCCTTGTTTTGACTACACTGGATGTACAGGATTTTGTCCACCTCTATTTTGTGGAAGAAGTGCCCAATGTATTAGAGCCTGCGGATGGTTATGTAGTGGTTGACAATCAGCGATATTTCGGGTTGTTTTACGCCAATCAGAGCATCCATGACTATGATGTGAAATATTTCTATGCCAACAACCCCATTGCATTTGTGCAGGAGCAAAACCTGGGCTTGTTGCAGCGCAGAAACAATGCTCAGTCTTATTGGGAAAAAGCCCCAAAATTCGTGGTCAATAATGATGACAACACCATCACAGCGACCGGAACATTTTATCAGGAGTACATTCTGGCAATCAATGATTCCGTTACCATAAACCCATTGACTGCTCAATTGGCGGTGGCACAAGCACTGCTTTGTAGTGATATTAATGCTGGCGTCATCAACGCTACGGCACAGGGTGGTCTAACGCCATACACTTACCGTCTAAATAATGGATCGCCTCAATCTAATGGGCTGTTTACGAACCTGACCGCTGGAAACTATTCCGTTTGGGTAATGGATCAATTGGGCAGTGCCATCAGCACCAATACAGTTTCCCTGACAAGCCCTGACCCATTGCTGGTTTCTATCCAGGTAACAGGGAATAACGCTGTTGTAACCATTGAAGGCGGCACTCCTCCGTATAACTGGAGCAGCAATGCGCCCGATCCAGATTTACAAAACCTGCCAAATGGCACCTACTCCTTGCTTGTAACGGATACAAACGGCTGTCCGATTAATTCGTCCTTTACCATTGACTATCAACCCTTAACGATTATTACAACACTACTCGACAATGACCATTGCGATGGCTTAGCTGACCTTGTGGTAGTAGCTCAGGGTGGGGAATCGCCCTATCAATACCGTCTGGACAACGGCGTTTTTCAAATCGGCAATACTTTTCAGGATTTGAATCCGGGAGATTATTCTGTTTCGGTCATGGACAACAACGGGCAATTGGCAGCATTGACCTTTGTTGGGGTCAATATCCCCTCCCTGCTCATTGCATTTGCAAGCGTTTCTGGAGAAACCTTTGCTGCTATACCATTGGGCGGCACTTCCCCATATAGCTACAGTCTGAACGGCGGGCCATCACAGCCCGATAGCCTATTTTCCGACCTCGCACCGGGCGAATACTCGATTGTAGTAACCGACGCGGCCGGGTGTACTACTGCCGTCACCGGGAGCATAATCATGAGCGGCACCTATATGCCCAATCCTAATCGGAGTTGTATGGTAAGCCCCAATCCAAGTACCGGATTGTTTGAATTGCGGGGGAAAAATGCAGTGCAAATAATAAAAGTTTCGATTTTGGATATTACTGGAAGATCGCTGCAATCTTTTGACATTCAAACCTTTGAAAGTTATTTTTCTATAAATTTCGACTTGTCAGAACAGGCTGACGGCATCTCAACGCCTGCAAGGATGGCCAGGGCAAGCTGCGC
>JANMME010000960.1:0-7255 GCA_031373015.1 Saprospiraceae bacterium | reverse complement strand
AAAATATGAATGAATCTAAAGTTTATTTTCAACCGCATGTAAATGTTTCCTAGTCTGTAAGAAAATAAATATGTTGTTAAAGTTAAATTTTGGCAACTGGTCAAAATTTAACTTCTAAAATTTTGGAGTTGTCCTAACACCGTGTTATTTTTGTTCGAAAATATTGCACTATACGCTCAACAATGAGCTTACTAACACTTAACCAACCATTTCTCCTATAAAATTTTAATCATTTGTATCCATTCACACATTAATCCTTTTCTGTCATCGGTCGTCCATTCTAGAACGGATTTATCCTAAACAGATTTTATCGTTTGCCTTTCCTGTATATTTTTTCTTTTTTTCTGTTCGCTACTCCAGTTAGGTATCGGACAAAATCTAGAGCGCATTAACTTTTGACTGTTTCCCAAAACAGCGCAAATTCTGTATTGCGTCAATTACAGAAAAACTGGTCAAATGGCATAGATGATCCTACTAAAATCATCCTATTGCCCTAAATTCAATTTTATTATGTACAAAAGAACTAATTTTCTGTTATTAACCTTAATTGCTTTTTTGGCTACCAATCTGATTATTCAGTCGTGCCAAAAAGACCCTTCTGCCTCAACACAATTATCGAGTGATTACTCAAAGGCTGTTAGTGATCGAAACAGATTCAACAGAATATTACAAAACTATGATAGCAAAATGTGTTGCAAGAGGATTGAGTAATACGGATTTTCAAACATTTTTTAAACGCGTTGCAGCACGAGGCGAAGGCAATCAAGACGGATTTTCGCTATGGCACTATCGAGATTCGATAGTTACGACAAGTGAAATGACTCCTAAAACACTTGCTACATTTCTAGCGTACCAAGGTAGCCAGCTTGGTTACTCTTATGCCCCCTCATTTTTTAGAGGCCATTTGGTGCGTTATATCCCTAATTTAGCAATTGGTATCGCAATATATGACACTACGGAAGTGACAAATTATGTATTCACCAGCACCTTGAAAGTAGCTGTAATCCCTTCCACTTATTATACAGATTCAGTATATGGAGGTGTTTCTACTCTTTATAGTCAGACACAAACCACTAGCAGTGTCGATGTCGATAATATTGACTATGACATCGTATTCGTGGAAGAGAACCCCTATTATATATTGTTTAAAACATCAAATGACAAAAGTTTAGATGGCAATAAAACCGTACCCGAATTATACGCATTGCCAGAAAACTCTGATTTTGAAACGGATTTTGCAGCTGATGTGAGTGGTACAAATTATAAGTATAGAATGCCTGGAGAAGAAACAATTAGTGCAACAAATTGCTATTTAGTTGATGCCTATCAAGTGTTTGGCTTTTATTCTCCTCCTGGCGATCCCTCTGGCGATCCTTCTGGTGATCCAAGTGAAGGGAACGAGGATCGCGGGAGCAAGCCATGTACTGAAGATAGTGATTGCGAACGAGATGATTTGGATGATTATGAACGTGTCCGATTTGTACAAATGGTACACGGGAGTGATCTTAAAAAGAAATTTGGGTGTGGGATTCTACACAAAAATTGCACTTTTTCAATTACAGAATATTATTTTGTACCAACTGGTGGTAATTCCGAAGCAGGTCCAGGCCAAAAGAATAAGGTAGTGAGCCTTTGGAGGAAAGGGTTGAAGCATGGAGTTTGGTGTTGGTGGAATGATGTAGATAATAAATACACCAGATGGACATATTGTGATGGGGATTATGGTGAACAAATGTTTTATGGTGTTATTGGAAAAACCCTAAGGCTGGAACTGAAACTACCACTACTTTTGGGTGGACAGCTGGTAGCGTAAAATTTAAGGTAGGGCCATTAGAATTAGCATTAAACCTAGGGCCAAACTTTTCTTGGTCAAAAAAGCAGACTAATAAAGATTTTGATTTTGGAGAAACGGAAAGTGTTTATTATTGCGATCCATGTACATCAAATAATGGAGATGGGCAAACATATAGCACGGGTTCCGTTCGGCTTCGAATAAGAGAAGGTAATTAGCCTATAATCAACCTGTAGCATATCTTAGTATTTGACTTTTTAAATCAACCCGAGGTATGCTACAGGTTTTTTATGTTGCTCTAAATTTGGTAGTTCTTTTTTAACAGTAATTGTATGAAGAAATATTTATCACTGGCTCTCTTACTTTTTTTTACCATTTGCCTTTTTGGTCAAAAATCTGGTAAAAATGACATCACTTTTGGCGTACTTACGCAAGGTGAGTTTTATATTTTTAATGGAACTAGGCAATATTATTTATTTGGCGATTATTCTAGATCCTATAAGAATTTCTTTGCTCGATGCAGGGTGTCTTATTTCACAAAGTCGTATGGAGGTACTATGGGTGACATTTTAGGTAGTGATACCAGTTCAGTTACCTATCTGTGGTTGGAAGCTGGCAATGAAGCTAATTTTCAATTTCGAGACCGTATCTTTTTACAACCCAAATCTGGCTTAAAATCCTTAGGTACTCAATTGATAAATTCGATGAATATTGACTTTAACCTTTGGTTGGGATATTATTTCAAAATTGGCAAACAAAAACGCTTCCAAATTGAGCCCTCGGTGGGGCTTACCGCTTATTACTTTCGAGATGATGTATTTTGGTTACTTCTTCCACTTCAATTTGGGGATAGTATACAAAATCCAGATTTACCTGACCGGCAAACAGGAGTTTTTAATACGACGCGCGGAGTAGTTTGGGGGCCAGAGGCCGATATTTCGTTTCGTTATTATCTAAAAAAGCGTTATAGTTTCGGCCTGAATGTGATTGGTGGAAGCAATAAATATTTCTACACCTTCTATCTAGGCGCGTTTGTTGGGTTTAATTTTTAAAGCAATCCTGTTACTCATTAAAACTTGATTTGATGAAATATTTTATCTTATCCTTCTTGCTCCTTAACACATTGAACATCTTCGGCCAACGATTTGAATTAAGGCCTAATGCTTTATTTTCATTTTATAATATCGCGAAAGTCCCGGCTGCAGGCTTGAGATTAGACGCACTTACTCGTGTTCATGGGAAACACTATGGTTATACCAGTTTTGAAATGATACACGGCGAAGGGAATGGGGGACTCAAATACATAAAAAACGATAAACTTTATTCTTATCGTTTCGACAATCCAGCCACGGGACATGTGTCGGCCTGGGCATATCTTTATGAAGGTGCGACTACCCTAAAGGTAAAATCTTCCCGTTTGAATCAAGTCGCTCTGAAAATTGGATATCTGTATCGAATGCCTGTTAAAAAAAACGTAGTAGAGCTAAGTGCTTATGCTTACGGGAATTACGTTGCGGGGTTTTATGTATTGGATGTTTTGGATGATATCGTCAATTACAATCCCAATGGTGACAACATCGAAATCTTTGTCGTTCATTATTTTTTCAACTACATGGATATTGGACCAGGATTAACAGCTCGCTACGTTTTTCATACCAAAAATAATGTAGAGCCTCTATTGGGTATTGAATATAACTATGGTACGCAAGGTGGTAGTTGGGCATCTTTATCGCTGGGGTTGCGATTGAAATGAAATTTCAACAAAGACTGCTCCTTTATTACTCCTTGGAAAATTGATTTATTTTACCACAACGATATTTTCCTCCAAAAAGAGGCTTCCATTGTAAAGGATTGCCCGGTAAACTCCTGAAGGGAATAGACTTACATCCACATTAGTCGATTCGTTAAAACCATTTTTGGAATATACCAACTTTCCAATATTGTCAAAAATTTGGAGATGCCCCTTAGTCCCCTTGCATTCAATTTGAACAGTGCTGACGGCGGGGTTGGGCATAATGCTCAACCCTGCCGGTTTTTCAAGGTCGGCAGTGCCCAGCAATAGATCGTTTAACGGTCGTCTGTAGGTGCCACTTACCCCAGTAACCCAAATTTCACCCTTGTGAAGGCCGATGAAACTGGCATCGTCAAACAGTAAGCCCGTATTGAACGGCTCCCAAGTCTCCCCTTTATCTTTAGAAATGAGCACGCCTCCAGGCGAACATGCCGTGATCCAGATGCCATTTTGATAAATCGAATGAACGACATAGCCGTTTTCCGAGGGGGGTGATTTGGGTGTCCAGGTGATCCCTCCATCGTCACTTACCCAGAGTTTATGCCCCGTAGAATCACTAGTGCCCTCCAGCACCAATCTGTTGTCCAGTTTTGTAATATAGTTAAACCAAGGGTAATCAAACATCTGAAAACTCAGGCTATCCCCTTGTGGCACCCAAGTTTGGCCACCATTTCCTGAACGCATCACACGTTTTGCCTCACCAATTCCCCACATCGTATCTGTAATACAGTTAAAGGCCATGGCAAATTGCCCGCCACCGTGGATGGTAAACCAAGAACCGCCATCATCCCAACTTTGACCGTTATCATTGGAAAAAGAACACTCGCTGTTTTCAAAAGAAACCAGGATTCCATGGGCATTAGCAAATTGCTTGTAGGTAAAACCGTCGTTACTGGGACTCCAGGTTTGGCCGTTATCATCCGAATGTAAGTTGCCTATAATCAATCTTCCTATTGAAAATATTATATCATTAACTTCAGAAAGTGAATCATAGGGTTTTAGCAATTGGTTTTCCCAACTATCCTCATCAGCCGTTAATTTATAAAGGCCTCTAAATGATGGCGCATATAAATTGCCATTAATGCTGCGAAGCGTATTCGCATAACCTGCCTTCAAGCCTTTGGACGATAATTCAATTGGCATGTTGCCATTCAAAGAGCGGTATATGCCATAATCTGAGCCTCTTAAAATAATTTGATTGTCCGTAAACAAACATCTGGTATTGGAATAGTCTTGATTATTACCAAAATTGAACCAAGTCGCACCCAGATCATCAGAGGCTAAAATATTATAGCCCACATCTAAAAATAGGCGTTGATTATACCGTAAAAAATAATCAAAATTGCCATTGTAAGCATTGGGAAACGCCGATTTTTGCCAAGTCTGCCCCCCATTTACGGTCCTCCAAGTGTAAAGTTGATTTCTTTGAATGAGTACTATCGTGTCTCCACTGACATAATAATCCTCTATATCTATGCCAGAAACGATCAAGTCAGTCCAGCTTACGCCTCCATTGGTGGAGAGGCGAATTTTATTTATAGTGGATTCATACAATTTACCATCTATTTGCCTTAGGTTTCTAACTTGCCCTGTTACCTGTTCCCAATGCGCACCTAAGTCCGATGTTCTGTATAATGCAATGATCGTTTCCAGATAAACATATTGCTTATAGATACAAATTTCATACGAAACCAATGGTTTCAAGAGATTGCTGGTTTTAATCTCTTGAAAAGAAAATCCCTGGTCGCTGCTAAAATACAGCCTACCACTAAAGGTGAGCAAAAGCACCGTGTCGCCAGAAACTTCCATCTGTTTCACGCCCTCTGGCGAAAACCCCTGTGGCACGAAATACGACCAGGATTGGGCGTTATCTGTGGAGCGATACATGCCCTGGTAGGTGGCGCATACATAGCCGCCAGCAAATGCGTCAATATCATTGACCCAGCCGGGGTATGGACTGTTGACAAGGGCCCATTGAGCGAATAAGGGCGTTTGGAAAAAAGAACTGAGTAATATTGCCGAGGCAAGGATTGTTTTGATAAAAGGCTTCATAATGATTAATAGTTTGTGAATCTATTTTCCCAACAATCTAAACATATTCTTCTTGTATGCCTCCACACCCGGCTGGTCGAAAGGATTGACGCCCAGCAGATAACCGCTTATCGCACAGGCTTTTTCAAAGAAAAAGAACAGTTGGCCCAGGTAATAAGGGCTGGCTTCGGGAATGCTGATCGTCAAGTTCGGAACGCCACCGTCAATGTGCGCCATCCGCGTACCCTCAGCGGCCTTTTTATTGACATAATCCAGCGACTTGCCGGCCAGATAATTCAATCCATCGAGGTCATCTTCGGATCTTGGGACGAGCAATTCCGTTTGCGGGCGCTCAATTTCCAATACCGTCTCGAAAATGGTTCGCCGCCCATCTTGAATGTACTGTCCCATGGAGTGCAAATCCGCCGTGAAACTTACGGAGGCGGGAAAAATACCTTTGCTGTCCTTGCCCTCGCTTTCGCCGTAAAGTTGTTTCCACCATTCGGCTATGAAGTTGCAGCGCGGTTCGTAGTTTGCCAAAATTTCAATCTCTTTGCCCTTGTTTCTCAAGATGTTGCGCAGGGCAGCGTATTGGTAGCAGTGGTTCTCGGCGAATGGCTTTTTGTAGGCCAAGCGGGCATCGGCTGCGCCCCGAAGGAGGGCATCTACGTCTATGCCCGCTGCGGCAAGCGGCAAGAGTCCCACAGCCGTCAGCACTGAAAAGCGGCCGCCCACGTCGTCGGGCACTACAAAAGTTTCATAGCCTTCGCGGTCGGCGAGGGTTTTTAAAGCGCCGCGGGCTTTATCGGTAGTCGCATAAATGCGTTGGGCCGCGCCTGTTTTGCCGTATTTTTCTTCCAATTTTTGTTTGAAAATGCGGAAAGCAATGGCAGGCTCCGTGGTGGTGCCGGATTTAGAAATGACATTCACCGAAAAATCTCGCTCGCCAATAGCCTCCAAAACTTGCGCGTGGTAATCCGAGCTGAGGTTTGTCCCGGTGAATACCACATCAAAGTGCGCCCCCCTACCCCTCCGAAGGGGGATGGCCGGTGTGGGCAAGCAAAATTCCAAACCTGCCTTTCCGCCCAAATAAGAGCCGCCAATGCCTACCACCACGAGCACTTCACTTTGTTTCCGAATGCGTTTGGCGGCGGCTTTGATACGCTTGTATTCAGCACGGTCGTATTTGGTCGGCAAGTCAAGCCAGCCAAGCCATTCTGGGCCAGCACCAATACGGCTTTCCAGCAGTTTAGCGGCAAAGGTCACTTGCGGTTCTATGGCGGCAATTTCCTCGGGAGAGACGAATTTTTGGGCGGGGGAATAGTCGAAAGAAATCATTTTATCCAATTGATTTTCAATGCTTTGTTTGTTTTTGAATGTATTTTGAAACGTTCGTCAAGTCGCAAACCCAATACCCATACCACGGCATCATCGCCGTTGAGCAAGAGCCAGACCTCTTCTTTTTCAAAACGGGAAAGTTTTTGGTTGGTAAAAAAATCTTGGAGTTTTTGGCTTTTACCGCCCATGCCAAGTGGCTGGAATGAATCGCCGGGTAGCCAATGCCGCAAATGTAGGGGGAACTTCAGTTTATCAGCGTCGAGTATGGTGATTGGTGGATTGGTGATTGGTGGATTGGTGAT
>JANMME010000189.1:0-2611 GCA_031373015.1 Saprospiraceae bacterium | reverse complement strand
GGGGTGAATTGGCCGAAACAGCAATCACGGGTGCTGCCAGCACCTGCGCGATGTTGTACATCTTCACAAATTCCTTGGGCGCTACCTGCAAATGCACCTGGAAACTCGTGTTGCAAGCCTCCAAAAGCGGCGAATCGTGCTTGACCAACAGCTCGTCAATCCCCTCTACCCGTAACTCGAACGAAGTGCCCAGCAGGTGCTTTTGAATGGCTGCCATGAGCGCGAAATAGCGGTCTTTGGGCGTGAGGTTGTGCATCTCCAGGTCGTGCTTGCGCAGGGTGGGGAGAATGCCGCAAAGGATGATGCTCGCGTCGAACTCGTCGAGCACTTTTTGGATAATGGACAGATAATGAAGGTTTTCGGCCTCCATATCGCTCAGGCAGGTGCCCGTGAATTCGCGGGGGCTGAGGTTGTTTTCGAGGTTGAACTTGGCCAGTTCGGTCACGCACCAAGGCTTGTCGTCGCCCATTCGAGCTAGTACTTCCATGTTGATACAGGCTGGCTTAAAGGTCTTATTGTCTACCAGGCACATTTCCTGCTCCGCTCCGATTCGAGTGATATCACTCTCAAACCAGTCGTTTTGAAGCATATACTGGAAGGCTTGCACGTCGCCCAAGAGGTTGCGGACGAAGTGCTGCATCTCGCTTTTACTTTCTACCGTGTTTACTTTTTGAAAACCCATGTTTTGGCTGATGTTGTCCCGCCGAAGGTCGGGGAGGAATTTAGAAGAGGCAAAAGTGTGAAACGAAATTCAAAAAATAGGAATTAAATTTACCTTTGTGCCGTTCGGCAACGGACGCGGGCTTGTAGCTCAGTTGGTTAGAGCAGCTGACTCATAATCAGACGGTCGCGGGTTCAATTCCTGCCAGGCCCACTTAAAATTGCAAAGCGTTACTCGGGGTAATCCGGGTAACGCTTTTTGTTTGGGTACATTTTGATTGTTCCTTTGCAGTACCTCTCATTTGAATATTATGCGGGGAAAGATATGCCTCTTAGTTTGTCGAAGTCCTGCGCCTTGCGCGGGCGGCTTATGTAGACAAGTTAGGGGGCTTTTTTTATTCGGTCAATTCCCAATTTTTGGGCAAGAAACGCCAGTATCGTTTCGGTACTTACCATAGATCGTGAGTTTGGTTGTCGCAAACACAAACATAGGGTAATATATCAATGCTCATCCACCTCTACCCGCCTCCCTTCATTTCTTCCAAACAACACCGGGAAATACATCAGCTCCGCCCGAGCCGCATTCAAGTTGAAACTCCCTGTAAACCTCGGCTCCAATGCAATGCGGAACGTATGCCGCCCTGCGGGCAAATCCTCACAAAAAATGGCGGTACGCTCCCGAAAATACTCCCGATGACTTTCCGTCCGATTGCCTTGTGTTTTCACCCTGTAACTGCAGCCTGCGGGGATGGGAACTTCCAAGGGCCGTGGCGCACAGTGAACAGAGGGCGAGCAGGGTGAATCGGAGTGTTGTCATGGTTCAGGAATAGTTGCGGCTTACAGCATTCGGTTCTTTTGTTTTTATAGAAGCGCATAATGCGGATAAAAGTGCCAAATGGTAGCCCCGATTGTGCAAAGGGCTACAAAAAGTAGTTGAATGGGATGTTTCGTTGAGCTAGTGCCTCATCCACCGAATAGCCTGTGAATTGACGGCCATATTTTCCGTTCATCTGCGTTCATAGTCGGTTAAAATGTCCCGCATTGCGCCCTCCTCACGCCTTGCTGAAAAAAAAATCTACCGCGCCAATTCACAGGCTATTCGGTGGATGAGGCACTAGTACTCCCCCAATATCAAGCCCTCTTTTTCGGCCAATTCCAGCAAGATTTGTTTTTCTCCAAAATTCAGGAGCAGCGCGTCGTTTTGGTAAAGCCCCGATTCATGGCGGGCCAAACGGATTTCCTGCAACGCAAGGCCCACTACATCCCGCCAAAGCGGTTGAACATTGGCTACGATGCGCTGGATAACTGCCTCGCTGTGAATAGATTGCAGGTGCTGGGCGGTTTTGACCAATGATTCGGGCGTGATGATGCGAATGGCTTCAGAATCCTCGCCGCTTGAAAGCAGAAGCGTTTCACCGTTTTCAAAATAGAGTTCGACCACGTAGAGGAAAGAGGTTTTGGAACTGGCGCGCCACAGGTAGTAGTTTGCCGTTTCCAGTCGTTGGCCTTCAAATGCTTGAAAAGCCTCCACTTCTGCTTGTTTGAAACAATCAGGAGGGGTGGGATCTTGCTGATGGGGGGAGTTTTGCATGGTGTGGAGACTTAGTTCGTGATTGTTTTGATTGATGATTGACGATTACATGATTGTTGATTTTTGATGTAATGTGGGATTTTTTGATGTTTTATGGATGATGTGCTGTCAGAGCACTACATCATCCATCGTAAATACCTCCATCTTCCATTTCCTTCAAAAATCAACAATCATGTAATCGTCAATCATCAATCAAAAAAAACTTATGCTAACGGTAGATTTGAATCTTACTGATGTTTATGAGTCACAAACATCGGTAAGATTTGTGGCTCGGCGGCGTACCTTTCGGGCTTGGAATCCAAAATGAGGTATCCCGAATTTTTGGGGAAATGCGTCCCAGAGGGACGAAATCTTTGTAGA
>JANMME010000170.1:0-2415 GCA_031373015.1 Saprospiraceae bacterium | reverse complement strand
GATGCGTTGGCCTTCGCCGCCGGAGAGTGAGCGCGCCGGACGGTCGAGCGCGAGGTAATCGAGGCCCACTTGCAACAGAAATTTGAGGCGAAACCGGATTTCCTTCAGCACGTCTTTGGCGATGGCCCGCTGGCGTTCGCTCATTTGTTTGTCTACATTTTCAAGGGTGGCATAGAGATCAGCCAAATCCATTTGGGCCAATTCAGCAATGTTGCGCTCGGCGATTTTGAACCACAAACTATCCTTTTTCAAGCGTGTGCCGCCACAATCCGGGCAGGGCACGATGGCAATAAAATCTTCGGCCCATTGGCGGGCTTTTTCGCTGGTAGCCTCGGCGTATTGGCGTTTGAGCACATTGATGAGACCGTCGAAGGCCATGTCGTAACTCCATTCTTCTCCACCCCAGATCATGTCCACTTTAATCTCGTCGCCGCCGTGCAAGATGGCATGGAGCACGATTTCGGGCAAATCTTTGACGGGTGTACTAAAGGAAAAATTGTGCTTTTTAGCCAGTGCACGGAGCTGTTTGAAAAGCATGTTCTCGCGTACTTCGCCGAGCGGCACGATGGCTACTTCGTTGATACTCTTGGTATTGTCTGGAATGACGCGGTGCATATCCACCTCATGGATTTCGCCCAAACCTTTGCAGTTTGGGCACATGCCGTAGGGAGAGTTGAAAGAAAAGGTATTGGGGGAAGGCTCGTCGTAGGAAAGTCCTGTATCCTGACACATCAAATTTTTGGAAAAGTTGGCCAGTTCGCCACCTTCCAGTTCTAATATTTGAATAAGTCCATCTCCAAGTTTCAATGCGGTATTCAGGCTTTCGGCCAAACGCTCATTGCGGTCATCGCCCACTTTCAAACGATCTACTACAATCTCTATGTCATGGATCTTGTAGCGGTCGAGTTGCATGCCGGGCGTGATTTCCAGCAACTCAGCATCCACACGGACTCGGGTGTAGCCTTGCTTGCGGATCTGCTCAAAAAGTTCGCGGTAGTGGCCTTTGCGGGAGCGCACCACGGGGGCCAAGAGCGCGATTTTTTGCCCTGAAAAACGCTCTGTGATATTTTCAACAATCTGTTCTTCCGTGTATTTCACCATCTTTTTCCCCGTCGCGTAGGAGTACGCCTCGCCTGCGCGGGCAAACAGCAAGCGCAGAAAATCGTACACCTCCGTCACGGTGCCAACCGTGGAGCGCGGGTTGCGCCCGGTGGTTTTTTGCTCAATGGAAATGACGGGAGAAAGACCCGTAATTTGATCTACATCAGGCCGTTCCATCTCTCCGATGAACTGCCGGGCGTAGCTGGAAAGCGTCTCCATGAAACGCCGTTGGCCCTCGGCATATATCGTGTCGAAGGCCAAACTTGATTTGCCAGAGCCGCTCACGCCAGTGATGACCACCAGTTGGTTGCGCGGGATGCGGACATCCACGTTTTTTAAATTGTGGGCGCGCGCACCGATTACTTCGATGAATTGTTTACCCGCCGAAGCTTCAGCGAAGGAGGGGGTGGCTGATTGGTCACCCGCCGAAGCGATGGCTATGGCGGGTAAATTGGTGACGAGTGGCTGGGTATCAGTCACGGAAACACCGTTTGGGGAGGCTGTTTGTGTCTTTGCTTTTGCCATTTCGAGCGGGAAAACAACGTGGGTGCTGGGAGGTTTTCGCGAAAAGGCAAAAGTAGGGGGAATTGGATAAAAAAACGAATTGTTTTAAATCTATTGCTTCATCTCCCCGCCATCCATCCCCAACAGCCCCATCATCCAACTATATTCCAGCGCCCGTTCCTCGAGGCGTTTGAACCGTCCAGACGAGCCGCCATGCGAACCGCTCATGTTGGTTTTGAAAAGCAGCACATTTTTGTCGGTTTTCAGATCGCGCAGGCGGGCGACGTACTTGGCCGGCTCAAAATACTGCACCTGCGAATCGGCGAAGGAGGTGAGCACCAGCATGTTGGGGTAATTTCCTTTTTTCAGGTTGTCGTAAGGCGAGTAGCTTTTCATGTAGTCGTACTCGGCCTTATTGGAGGGATTGCCCCACTCGGTGTATTCGCCCGTAGTGAGCGGAATACTGGGGTCGCTCATGGTGGTAATTACGTCCACAAACGGCACCCCCGTTATGATGCCTTTGAAGAGATCGGGGCGCATATTCGTGACTGTGCCCATGAGCAGGCCTCCGGCGGAGCGGCCTTCCGCAAATAATCGGTCGGCGGAGGTATACTTCTCCTTTATCAGGAAGTCGGCGCAGTCAATGAAGTCGTTGAATGTGTTGATTTTATGCAACATTTTGCCGTCTTCGTACCATTGGTAGCCCATTTCCATGCCGCCGCGAATGTGTGCGATGGCAACTACAAAACCCCGGTCGAGCAGGCTGATTTTGTCGCGGTTGAACGTCGGGTCGTAACTAAAACCGTAAGA
>JANMME010000145.1:0-20456 GCA_031373015.1 Saprospiraceae bacterium | reverse complement strand
GATTATGCGGCCAGCAAAGGCGCGATTGATACTTTTACAATGGGCCTTTCAAAAGAAGTGGCGGCGGAGGGTATTCGGGTAAACTGTGTCCGCCCAGGCCTGATTTTCACAGACATTCATGCCAAAGCGGGCGAACCAAATCGAGTGTCTCGCTTGGAAAACTCCATCCCCATGCTTCGTGGTGGACAACCGGAAGAGGTGGCTCAAGCCGTTTTATGGCTGTTATCTGAGGAGGCTTCTTATATTACGGGAGCTTTTGTGGATGTTGCTGGGGGCCGATAAAAATGGGGGCTGAAGACGACGTATCATCTTCAGCCCCAGTATTTTGCTTAAGGTTCAATATCTATCGCTGCAACGTCACATCCCCAGCAAACAACTCCTCTTTCCCGTCCGCGAACACCACCACGGCCTGCCAAACGAACACCGCCGGGGTCAGTCGCTGGCCCTTGAACGTGCCGTCCCAGCCAAGGTTCGTGTCGCCCGCCGCAAAGTCCAGCAGCTCGAACACCTGCTCGCCCCAGCGCGAGTACACCTGCAGGGACTTTATTCTCACTACTGAAAATGGGTCGGCAAAAACCGTGAACACGTCGTTCTTGCCATCGTCGTTGGGCGAGAAGATGTTGGGGCCGTAGAGGCGCCGCGTCTTGTCCACTGTCAGGGTGATGTTCCCCCTAGCCTCGCAGCCGGCGTCTGATACTACCAAGACCTGGTACTGCGTCGTGCTGGAAGGCTTGGCCAGCGTGCTCAGGCAGCTGTCGCATTCCAGCCCAGCAGAGGGCGTCCAAGTGACGGACGCTATCTCTGTCGAATTGATGTTCACTCCGGGGTCGAGCAAGTAGCTGTGGCCCAGGCCTATCGTGGCCTCAGGTGCTAGGGTTATCTGCACGAGGGTCGGCGCATTCACCGTGACTGTCGCAGAGGCGCTGCAGCCGTTGCCGCCCTGTACCTGGAGCGTGTAGGTGCCTGGCGCAAGATTTTCGAACTGACTCAGCGAACCAGGCTGGCTGTTGTTGAGGCTGTACAGAATCGGGTCAGATAAGCCCGTCACCGAGTCCACCAGCACCGTGCCCTGCCCGTCCTGACAAGTGGGTTGTATCACAGATGCGTAGGCCAGGGGTATCTCTGGCAAAATGGTCACTTCGTCCGTTCCGGTGCAGCCGTTGGCCGTGTTGGTCACCGTCAGCACGTATGTCCCGGCTTTGTCTATGAGCGGTGCGGCTGAGTTGGCCCCCGACACAAAATGGCCGCCCTGGGTAGCCCACTGGTACGCCAGACTGGGCGCGCCGGAGCCGCTCCCGTTGAGCGGGGCGGTCTCCCCAGCACAGTCGAGGGTGAAGGGCGTCCCGGCATTGGCCGTCGGGGGGGCTTGGTCGGCTATCACGCTCACAGAGACCGCATTTGCGCAGTTGTTTGCCGGGTTCACCCCGATGAGGTAATAAGTCCCCGGTGCTGAAACGGAGAGTGTCGCGCCGTTGCCCAATAGGGTGGTATCCGTCCCAACAATGGTCGCCCACGAAAGCTGAACGCCCGAGACCGTCGAACTGCCCGTGAGGGTCTGCGACGGGGAGGCACAAGTCAACGAGGCGGGGTTTGCCACCACAACCGGCGGCGGGTTCAGGCTCTGAGTGACCGTGATGCTTGCCGAGGCCGTGCAGGAGGTCACGTTGTCCGTCACCACCAAGAGGTAGACGCCCGGTGCGTTGACCGAGAGCTTGTCCGTGCTTCCGAGGGGCAAGCCGTTGCTCGACCACTGGAAACTCGTGGGGTTTGGCGTTCCGCTCACGATGCTGTTGAGGGTGGTAGAGGTCGTGCTGCAGTCCAGTGCCGTGGCAGCCGTGGCGATGGCGGCCTGTGGCAGGGTGGTCTGGTCGGCCACCGTGAAACTGGCCGTGCCCGTGCAGGCCCCGCCGCCGTTCACCGTCACCGTGTAGCTCCCTGCCGAGAGGTTCGCGAGGTCTTCCGTCGTGGCCGCGTTCGACCAGAGGAAGGTGTATCCTGTGGCCGGGCCAACGGTCAAGTTGACCGCCCCGTTGTTCAGCACACAAGAATTATCAGCAGTGGGTATGCCGCTGATGAGGGGCAGGACCGTGTTCTCCGGGACGGTGAAATTGCCCAGGGCGGTGCATCCGTTGGCGGCCGTGACCGTCACGGTGAAGGCGCCGGAAAGGATGTTCGCAAGGTCTTGCGTCGTGGCCGCGTTCGACCAGTTATAGCCGTAGGGCCCTGGTGTGCCGGCCACACTCAGGTCAATTCCACCGCTGGCCTGGCCGCAGGTAGCCGCCGCTATGTTGTTCGAGAGCGTTGGGGAAGGCGCGTTGCTGGCCACGACAAAGCTGGCCGTGCCCGTGCAGGCCCCGCCGCCGTTCACCGTCACCGTGTAGGTGCCTGCCGCGAGGTTGACAAGGTCTTCGGTGCTGGCGGCGTTCGACCAAAGGAACGTGTATCCCGTGGCTGGCCCCACCGTCAGATCTATCGCGCCGTTGTTGACAGTACAGGAATTGTCGGGCGTGGGCGTACCGTTGATCACCGGAGAAATTACATTTTCCGGGATGGTAAAATTGGCTACCGTGCTGCAGCCATTGGCGGCGGTGACAGTCACGGTAAACGTCCCAGAAGCGGTGTTGGCCAAGTCTTCGGTGGTGGCTGCGTTTGACCAGAAAAACTGGTAAGGGGCAACACTGCCCGTCACAGTAAGGTCAATGCTTCCGCTCGCCTGGCCGCAGGTGGCGGCAGCGATGGCGTTGGAGAGCGAGGGCAAGGGTATATTGCTTGGCACCATCAGCACAGCAGTGCTGGTGCAGCCCCCCCCTGCGCTGACGGTCACGGTGTAGGTGCCCGCTGCGAGATTGGACTGGTCCTCGGTCGTGGCGGCGTTCGACCAGGCGAAGGTGTAGACAAGGGGAGGATTGATCGTCAAATCTATGGCACCGTTGCTGACCGCGCAGGAACTCGCTGCCGTGAGCACGCTGGCGATGGCCGGGGAAAAGGAGTTCTCCGGCACCGTGAAGTTGCCTGTGGTGGTGCAGCCGTTGGCAGCCGTCACGGTTACCGAGTAGGTGTTCGAGGCGACACCTGTAAGGTCTTCCGTAGTAGCTGCGTTTGACCAAAAATACTGGTAGGGCGCAGGGCTTCCCGACACGGTAAGGTCTATGCCGCCATTACTTGCCCCGCATGTTGCAGCCGCAACGTTTTGGACAAGTAATGGCGTCGGTACGTTGCTGGCCACGTTGAAGGCTGCCGTGTTGGTACAAGTGCCGCCCGCGCTCACCGTCACGGTGTAGGTGCCGGCAGGGAGAGCAGAAATGTCTTCAGTAGTTTGGCCGCCCGACCAGTTAAAAGTATAGCCCGGCGGGGCAGGGTTGACAGTAAGGTCAATGGCCCCGTTGTTTTGAATGCAAGAACTGTTGGCTGCCGGTAAACCGGCCAAGGCAAAGGCAATGGAATTCCCGGGCACGGTAGCGCTGATGGTTACCGTGCAGTTGTTCACGTCAGTGACGGTCACGGTGTAGCTGCCTGCGGCGATATTGATCAAGTCCTGGCTGCTCTGTCCACTGTTCCAGGAGTAATTGTAAGGGGTAGTGCCGCCCATAACCCCGAGGTCAATGCTCCCGTCGGCTTGGCCGCAAAGTTCCGGCACCACGGCTTGGGAGGCAATCGGGTTGCTGCGCTGGTCAATAACAAAATATGAGGCCGTGGCCGTGCAGCTGCCCGATTCGGTCACCGAGACCGTATAGGTGCCGGGGGGTAGCCCGTTGAGGTCCTGCGTCGTCGCTGTGTTCGACCACAGGTAGGTGTAGGCGCCGGCGGGCGTGACATTCAGGTCAATTGCGCCATTGTTGGTGGCACAATCGGTCTGGGGTGCAGGGGCTGCTGCGAGGCTGAAAGTCGAGGCGTTGTTTGGCACGTTGAGCGTGGCAGATTGGGTGCAGCCGTTTGCGGCAGTGACCGTTACAGAATAGTTGCCGGGTAGCAGGCTGGATACGTCCTCAGTGGTGGCCGTGTTTGACCACAGGTAGCTGTATGGGCCAGCCGGGCCGTTCACCGTAAGGTCAATACCGCCGTTGTTGACCCCGCAGATCGAGGCCGTGATGTTGCTGCCCAGTACTGGGGTCGAGGTGTTGTCCGCAACCGCGAAGCTGCTGGACGACTGGCAGCTGCCCAGCGAGACCGTGACGGTGTAAGTGCCCGAGTTGAGGTTGTTCAAATCCTCTGTGGTGGCGGCGTTCGACCATAGGTAGTTATAGGTCCCGGTTGGCGCCACGCTGAGGTTGAGCGAGCCGTTGGAGGCGGTGCAGGAGCTGTTCCCCTGGGGTGCGGCGCTGAGGTTGAGGGCGATGTTGTTGTTCAATACTGTCGCAGCGCTCACCGCCGTGCAGCTGTTGGCCCCGGTGACGGTGACGGAATAGTTGCCGGCAGCCACATTGGCAAGGTCTTCGGTGGTGGCCGTGTTCGACCAGAGGAATGCGAATGGTCCCGTGCCCCCGCTGATACTGAGGTCCGCCGAGCCGTTGGCGAAGCCGCAACTGGCAGGGCTTCCCGAAGCGGCCAGATTGGGCGGCAGGGCGTTGTCGGCGACAGAAAAAGTGCTGGACGACAGGCAGGTGCCCAGAGAGACCGTCACCGTGTAGGTGCCGGGGGCAAGGCCAGTCAGGTCCTCGGTCGTGGCGGCATTCGACCAGAGGTAGTTGTAAACTCCAACGGGCGACACGTTGATGTCGAGCGAGCCATTGGGCGCGGCACAGGAGCTGTTCGCGGCGGGCGTTCCGCTGACGCTGAGCGCGACGTTGTTGTTCAGCACGGTCGCAGCACTTATGGCGGTGCAGCTGTTGGCCCCCGTGACGGTGACGGAATAGTTGCCGGGGGGCAGGGCGGAAAGGTCCTCCGTCGTCGCTGCGTTCGACCACAAGAACGTGAAGGGTCCCGTGCCGCCGCTCACGCTGAGGTCTACCGAGCCGTTGGCAAAGTCGCAGTTGGTGGGCGTGCCGGAAGCAGCCAGGTTGGGCGGCAGGGCCGTGCTTGCTATGTCAAAGGTGTCCAACGCGATGCAACTCACGCCGAGGGTGACGGTGACGAGGTATTGGCCGCCGGCCAGGTTGGGGATGCTGTCGGTGGTCATACCGTTTGACCATTGATAAATGTAGGACGTATCCAGCGGGGTGACATCGAGCGCAATATACCCTGTGGGGGTGGCGCAGGAAATGTTGTCCGCCAGGTGCCCTTGTATCCGGATGGTGTCGTTGAAATTGGGTACGATGAACTTGTTTGTTTGGGAGCAGCCCGTCGCAGAAGTCACGGTGACGTAAAAGGTATCGGCTTTGACTTTGATTAGGTCCTGCATGGTATCCCCCGTAGACCAGAGGTATGTTAGAGGACCAACAGGGTTGCCAAACACAAACAAATCAACGCCGCCATTTGCCAAACCACAAGTGGTGGTGTCTATAATTCCAGGGATGCTTGGATAGGCACGAAGATCACCGACCGTGTAAGTTTCCACAGAGGTACAGGTCCCACCTGCACTGATGGTTACTGTATAATTTCCCGGGGGAATCGGATATAAATTGGTCGTAGTGGCGCCGTTTGACCATGTATAAGCCAAGCTTGTGGGGAATAGCGACAAAGAAATCCTACCGTTTATGGTGTCACAGGAACTTTGGTCTGTTACTTGCGCGCTGTAACTATATATGACAGGAATGTCGTCCACTGTAACACTCCCTGTTGATGTACAGCCATTTCCAGAAGTTAAGGTTACCACATAAGTGCCTGGTGGAATGTTTGCAAGGTCTTTCGTTGTTTGTCCAGAAGACCATAAGTAAGTGAATGGCGCTACCGCACCTGGAAGAATCGTCAAATTGACGGCGCCATTACTTTTCCCGCAGCTTGCTGCGGTTACAGTAAATGAAAGCTGGGGTAATATGGGTTGATTCTCTATAAACCACACCTCTGTAGCGGTACAAACCCCCAAACGAGTGACCGTAACACGATAACTACCCGTGGGCAGATTGCTTATATTTTGAGTGGTTGCGCCATTTGACCACAGGTAAGTAGCGGTGGGAAGCCATATACCTCCAGGCCCGACCGTGATGCTAATGCTTCCATTGGCACCAATACATGTCGTATTTGGCGTGAGCACATTTAATTCCACAGTCACCTCGAGCGTGCCAGGATTAACCGTCCCCGACAAGGTATTGCTACAGCCATTAGCGCCCGTTACAGTCACGGTATACTCCCCGGCAACAAGATTGTTTATCATTGCATCAGTACCGCCATTCGACCACAGGTAGGTGTAAGGTGGTGTTCCGCCCGAAGCAAATACTGCTCCAAAGCCATTGCCGGTTTGGCAAAAATCTAAGCCGAAGCCCCCTATAGGCGGGCTTAAATTGGGGGCGTTCGTGAGGTTGGGTACGATAAATTCTGCTGTTGTGGTACAGGTAACCCCCCAAGTAACAGACACCGTATAAGTTCCGGGGTCCAAGCTCGAAATATCCTGCGTGGTCGCCCCATTTGACCAAAAGTAATTCCAGAGATTAGGCGTAGGGGTTACGGTTAGATCAACCGCCCCGTTCCCGGTGCCACCACATAAGGAGTTCCCTGTAACAGTCCCTGTAACTGACTGTGGGCCAATAAAAGGGCAGGCCGCGACAAATATCATTTGAACTTGAAAATTTTGATTTGCATCAAAAATTGTAACCGTATAAAAGCCTGATGTAAGCCCGCTTATATCTTGCGTAAGATCTCCATTCGACCACATGTAAAGCCAAGGGCCTGGGGTGTTGGGGTCAGGTGTCAAATCAATAAATCCAGTGCCGGTACCGCACACATCACAACCAGCTACCCAAGTTGGAGAAAGTACCATTTCGGGTTTGGCCGCTGATGAATCGGGCTTAGAACTTGGCAAAGGGATTCCTTTCTCCTGCCCAACAGGATTATCCGCTAAAAACGCCGTATCAGAAGGCCCGGAAAAAGTAGGAAGCATCGGTTTTGCCAAAAGGGACGAGCTGAAAAGAGGCAAAAAACAAACGAGCAATTGGGTAAAAATCCGCATAGAAAAAAAACAGTTTTTGTGTAGCCTCCCAAAATAATGTCCGGGAAGTTTTGTGCGATGATCAGGAGCTTGAAGGGGGAATCTTGCTGGACAAAGATAAGCTTGTCCTCCATTTCGCTTCACCAGTTCAGAAAAATGGGTTGAAAACTTTATACCAAAAGTCCACCATAAAATACCAAAATCTCCCGCAAACAACTTGCAGGGAGATTTTAGTATAGGGGAATAGGTTTCAAACCCCCAAATCTTTAACCTTTTGACCTTACCGCTGCAGCGTCACATCCCCCGTAAACAACTCCTCTTTCCCGTCTACAAATTCCACCACGGCCTGCCAGACAAACACCGCGGGGTTCAATTTCTGTCCCTTGAAGGTGCCGTCCCAGCCCTTATTGGTGTCGCCTGCCGTAAAGTTGATCTGCTCAAAAACCTCCTCGCCCCAGCGGGAATACACCTGTAAGGACTTGATTTTCACCACCGAAAAGGGGTCAGCAAAGATCGTGAACACGTCGTTCTTCCCGTCGTCGTCCGGCGAAAAGATGTTCGGTGCATAAATTTTGCGTGTCTTGTCCACCGTCAGCAGCAGGCTGCCACGGGCCTCGCAGCCTTTGTCCGACACCACCAAGACCTGGTACTGCGTCGTGCTGGAAGGTTGGGCCACAGTGCTCAGACAGGTGTCGCACTCCAGCCCGGCAGAGGGCGTCCAAGTGACGGACGCTATCTCTGTCGCGTTGATGTTCAGCCCGGGGTCGAGCAGATAGCTGTGGCCCAAGCCTATCGTGGCCTTGGGGGCCAGCGTTACCTGCACGAGGGTCGGCACATCTACCGTGACCGTCGCAGAAGCGCTGCAGCCGTTGCCGCCCTGTACCTGAAGGGTATAGGTGCCCGGGGCAAGGTTTCCGAACTGGCTCAGCGAACCGGGCTGGCTGTTGTTCAGACTGTACAGGATCGGGGCCGACAGGCCCGTCACCGAGTCCACCAGCACTGCACCCTGCTCGTCCTGACAGCTTGGCTGGATTACGGAAGCATAAGCCACGGGAACTTCTGGGACAATGGTCACCTCGTCGGTGTCGGTGCAGCCGTTGGCTGGGTTGGTCACTGAAAGCACGTAGGTTCCAGCCTTGTCAATAAGCGGATTGGGCGAATTAACTCCCGACACAAAATGGCCGTCCTGACTGGCCCATAAGTACGCGAGGCTTGGCGCACCCGAGCCGCTGCCGTTGAGCGGGGCGGTTTCCCCCGCGCAGTCGAGGGTAAACGGCGCTCCGGCATTGGCCGTCGGGGAGGCCTGGTCGGTGCTCACGATCACGGAAACCACATTTGGGCAGTTATTGGCCGGGTTTGTCCCGAACAAGAAATAAGTTCCTGCCGCCGAGACAGAAAGCGTTGCCCCGTTGCCGACTATGGTGGTGTCCGTGCCGCTGATGGCCGCCCAGGTAAACTGGACGCCAGAAACGGTGGAGCTGCCTGTGAGCGTCTGAGCAGGGGCGGTACAAGTCAACAGTGCAGGATTTGCCACTGAAAGTTGAGGAGGATTAAGGCTCTGGGTGACGGTGATGCTTGCCGAAGCGGTGCAGGAGGTCACATTGTCCACTACGATGAGGTTGTATACGCCTGGGGTGTTTACGAATAAGCTATTGGTGCCGCTTCCAACCGGGTTTCCATTGTCCGACCACTGGAAAGAGATAGGATTTGATGTGCCCGTCACACTGCCATTGAGGGTGGTAGAAGTGGTACTGCAATCCAAAGCATTGGTAGCTGAACTGATGCTGGTCTGCGGCTGAGTAGTCTGATCTGCGACGACAAAACTGGCTGATGCAGTGCAGGCCCCTCCGCCGTTCACTGTCACGGTATAACTTCCGGCCGAGAGATTCGCCACGTCCTCCGTGGTGGCCGTGTTCGACCAGTTAAAGAGGTAGTTCGTGGCCGGACCGACAGTTAGGTTGATGGCCCCGTTGTTAAGGATACAAGAATTGTCGGCTATGGATGCCCCGTTTAACACAGGAACAATTACATTTTCCGGAACGGTAAAATTACCCACAGTGCTGCATCCGTTGGCGGCGGTAACAGTCACAGTAAATGTTCCAGAAACAGTGTTGGCCAGGTCTTCGGTGGTGGCAGCGTTGGACCAGGCAAATTGATAAGGCCCAATACTTCCCGTCACGGTAAGGTCTATGTTGCCACTGGCTTGTCCGCAAGTCGCCGCTGCAATGTTGTTCGCAATTGCTGGTAATGGAATGGTGCTGCCCACCGTGAGGGAAGCGGTGTTCGTACAGGCTCCACCGCCATTTACCGTCACGGTGTAGGTGCCGGCAGCAACATTCAGCAGGTCTTCTGTGGTAGCTGCGTTTGACCAAAGGAAGGTATAAGCACCAGAGGCAGACGGGGGTGTGATGGTCAGGTCAATTGCCCCGTTGCTGACAACACAGGAGGTAGATTGCGTCAACACGCTGGCGATGTTTGGAACAACTGTATTTTCCGGTACAGAAAAATTTTGGACCGTGGTGCAGCCATTGGCTGCTGTTACGGTTACGGTATAATTCCCCGAAACGACACCATTCAGGTCTTCAACCAGAACGGCATTTGACCAGATAAATTGGTAGGGCGACGGGCTTCCAGATACGCTGAGATCAATGGATCCACTTGGTTGACCACATAGCGCAGCCGTAATGCTTTGGGAAAGAGAGGGGCTGGGCAAGTCGTTGATAATAGTGAACGCGGCTGTGTTGGTACAGTTTCCGCCCGCGCTGACGGTCACGGTATATACCCCGGCATTCAATCCACTGAGGTCTTCGTTGGTGGAAGCGTTCGACCAGATGAAGGTGACCCCTCCAGGCGGATTCACCGTCAGGTCAATGGCCCCGTCATTTTGGATACAGGAACTGTTGGAACTGGGTGTTCCGGCCAGGGCGAAAGAGATAGAATTACCGGGTACGATGGCATTGGCGCTTACCGTACAGTTATTGGCATCCGTGACCGTTACGGTGTAGGTGCCCGCAGCGATATTGGCAAGGTCCTGACTGATCTGCCCGCTGGCCCATAGGTAAAGGTATGGCGCGGTTCCTCCGTTGACACTCAAGTCTATACTGCCGTCCGACTGGCCACAAAGTTCTGGAATTATAGATTGGGAACTAAGCGGGCTAGTGCGCTGATCTATAACAAAATACGAGGCCGTGGCGGTGCAACTGCCCGATTCTGTCACTGAAACAGTGTAGGTGCCGGGGGGCAGCCCGCTGAGGTCCTGCGTGGTGGCGGTGTTCGACCACAGGTAGGTGTAGAGTCCGGCGGGCGTTACGTTCAGGTCAATCGCGCCGTTGTTGGCAGCGCAGTCAGTCAGAGGCGTTGGAGCAGCGGCCAGGCTAAAGTTGGAGGCGTTGTTCGGAACGTTGAGCGTAGCCGATTGAGTGCAGCCGTTTGCCGCGGTGACGGTCACCGAATAGTTGCCTGGTAGGATCGCGTTGATATCCTGTGTAGTGGCGGTATTTGACCACAGATAGCTATATGGGCCGACTGGGCCACCCACGCTCAGGTCTATGCCGCCGTTGTTCGCCCCGCAGATGGAGGCCGTGATATTGGTGCTCAGCACCGGGGTGGAGGTGTTGTCGGCCACTGCGAAGCTGCTGGAAGACTGGCAGCTGCCGAGCGAAACGGTGACGGTGTAGCTGCCCGAGTTGAGCTTATCCAAGTCTTCCGTCGTGGCAGCGTTTGACCATAAGAAACTGTATGCCCCAGCCGGCGTCACGTTCAAGTCGAGCGAGCCGTTGGAGGCCGTGCAAGAGCTGTTCCCCTGGGGCGCGGCGCTCAGGTTGAGGGCGATGTTATTGTTCACTACGGTCGCAGCGCTCACTGCCGTGCAGCTGTTCGCCCCCGTGACGGTGACGGAATAGTTTCCGGCAGCCACATTGGCAAGGTCTTCGGTGGTGGCCGTGTTCGACCAGGAGAAAGAAAATGGCCCTGTGCCCCCGCTCACGCTGAGGTCAGCCGAGCCGTTGCTGAAGCCACAACTAGCCGGGCTGCCGGAGCTGGCCAGGTTGGGCGGCAAGGCATTGTCCGCAACAGTAAAAGTGCTGGATGAAAGGCAGCTGCCCAGCGAGACCGTCACCGTGTAGGTGCCGGGCGCGAGATTGTTCAAATCTTCGGTCGTGGCCGCATTCGACCAGAGGTAGTTGTAAACTCCGGCAGGCGACACGTTGACATCCATCGAACCGTTGGGCACGGCACAGGAGCTGTTCGCTGCGGGTGTGCCGCTGACGCTGAGCGCGACAGTGTTGTTCAACACGGTGGCGGCACTCACCGCCGTACAACTGTTCGCCCCCGTTACGGTGACGGAATAGCTGCCGGGGGGCAGGGCGGAAAGGTCCTCCGTGGTGGCCGCGTTGGACCAAAGGAACGCGAAGGGGGCCGTGCCGCCGCTCACGCTTAGGTCCACCGCGCCGTTGCTGAAATCGCAGTTGGTGGGTGTCCCCAAGGCCGACAGGTTGGGCGGCAGGGCCGTACTGGCGATGGCAAAGGTGTCGAGGGCGATGCAGCTGAGTCCCAGGGTGACAGTGACCAGATAATTACCGGCCGTCAGGCTGAAAAGGCTGTCGGTGGTCGCCCCGTTCGACCAGAGGTAAGTGTAGAGGGTGTCCAAAGGTGTGACGTCCAGCGCGATGTACCCGGTGGGGGTTGCGCAGGAGATGTTGTCCGCCAAGTGTCCTTGTATCCTGATGGTGTCGTTGAAATTGGGCACGATGAACGAGTTCGTGTTCGAGCATCCAACCGCAGAGGTGACGGTGACGTAAAAGGTGTCCGCTTTGATGCCCGTAAGGTCTTGGGTCGTTGCCCCATTCGACCATTGGTAGGTGAGGGGGGCAGTGGCATTTCCAAAAACAAACAAGTCAATGCCGCCATTGGCCAAGCCGCAAGTAGTGGTGTCAATAATTGCGGGAATGCTTGGATATTCTCGAATATCACCGACATTATAAGTTTCAACGGCCGTGCAAGTCCCGCCCGCACTGATGGTTACGGAATAATTTCCCGGTGCGAGATTTTTTAAAATCTTGGTAGTTGCTCCGTTGGACCACTGGTAAGCCAGGTTGCTGGGGAACAAAGAGAGGTTTATTTCGCCATTGGTGGTGTCGCAAGCGCTTTGGTCGGTTACAAGGGCACTATAACCAAAAATGATCGGGACGTCGTCTATGGAAGCGCCTTGGACCAACGGGCACCCGTTTGTTCCCGTTATGGTCACCTCATAAGAGCCAGCCGGGACATTTGACAAGTCTTGTGTAGTTGCTCCATTTGACCAAATATAGGAATAGGGTGGTGTGCCACCAGACAAGGCGGTCAGGTTCACAAAGCCATTGCTCATCCCACAGGTAGTGTTGGTGTTGTTAAATACAATGGCTGGAAAGGCAGGTTCTTGTTCCACAAAGTAAACCTCCGTGGTAGAACATGCAGCATTAAGCGAAACGGTGACGCGATAACTCCCGCTGGGCAGGTTGGATATGGTTTGGGTTGTTGCCCCGTTTGACCATATATAGTTGTAGGGGCCTTGAATTACAGGTGTGACCGTTGGGACACTAATACTGCCATTGCCGCTGCCGATACAGGTCGTGTTGGGTACAATAATTACGTTTGCATCTTCAATGGCAATAGGCCAATTAATATTACCTACCGTAAGGCTGTGGGTACCTGTACAACCATTGGCGCCAGTAACAGTGATCGTATAGGTCCCTGCTAGAATATCCTGAATAAAAAAATTAGTACCACCATTGGACCACAGGTAGGTATAGGGTTGTACGCCTCCCGAGATAACCACCCCCGCAACCCCATCTGCCCTCTCGCAGGTTGTTGGGGATGTACCGTCACCCTGGAAGGGAGGACCAGGATTTGGTGCACCCGCAAGGTCGGTTACATTAAACTGGTATGTTGAGGTACAGGTGACCCCCATGGTAATGGAGACCGTATAAGTGCCACTGTTTAGGCCCGTTACGTCCTGCGTGGTGGCGCCGGTTGACCATAAATACGTCCAGGGTGCCGAAAAAGGCAACACCGTAATATCAAGCCCCCCATTGAAAGGCGGGACGCAGGATGTGTTGCCCGTAACAATAGCATTAACGGCAGTTGGAGCAGCGGGCGGCAAATCTGGCACCACCACCTGTGCTGCTTGCGCAACGCCATTGGCATCCAAAATAACGACCGTGTAGGTACCGGACGTTAAACCGCTCAGGTCTTGAGTCGTGGCCCCGTTTGACCAGGAATACGTCCACGGACCGGGCGTATTGGGGTCGGGCGTTATATCAATGGATCCAGAACCATTGCCGCAGAAATCACCGATGACGACTACCGTTGGGGCAAGTGATGCAGCGGCAGCACTGAAAAATGGGGAAAAACAAATCAGTAATAGGGTAAAAATCTTCATGGGTAAGCGATTATGAAATGTTCAAGAGGATAAAATCCGAATAGCCCAGTGCAGTAAGCTGGCCGGACAGGACAAACTCGCTGGACAAAGATAAGATTTTCGACCATTTCGCTTTCTTGGGGGAAAAATGATTTGTACGCGCAACTTTGGGAGGGTGCAAAACAAAAGAGTCTCTTGCAGTTTTTCTGCAAGAGACTCTTTTATAATTCCAAATTAAGCAGCGTAAATCGTAGGGGTTCGCCTAAAAGCAGAGCAAAGATCACTGGAGCATCAATTCCAAATCTTGCTCCTTCTCTACCCTATTTTGAATTTCAACAGAATGCAGTTTCGTTTCTTGGTTACTGAACGACTTTTCAATGGCCAACCTTGCCATTAGATAGCTCACCGTTGACTCCGCGCCCTGGTTCATATTCACCTGCGTTTCTTCCAAACCGTCGTAACATCCGCCCGTGCAGGGATTGTAAATGATTTGATCGAGGTGGTTTTGCCCCAGAAACCAGTTGAAAGCGATTTCCATCTTTTCCCGGTAACGTTCTTCATTGAAAACTTCGTAAAAAAGTTGCAAGGCCAAAATCGTGTAGGCTACATCAATGGGCTGCTCCCCATATTGTGCCCTCTTTTGTCCTTTCTGCATCCAACCGTTGTTGGGAACTACTTTTATGCCTGCTTCAGTGAACGTGTGCCGGAGCAAAAAATCGAAGGACTCGTGCGCAATGTCCCTATATTTATAATTACCCGTTGACAACCAAGCGCAGAGCATGGCCTCCGGAAGGGTGCTGTTGCCATAAGTGAGGTAACTTTCAAACCAGTGCCAGCCTGATTCAGCCTCATGCCGGTACATCTGTACAAGGCGGTTGGCGAGTGTTTCCACCAAGCGCTGTGCTTGGGGCGAGGGCATCGCGATGAGATAGTAATGCAAACCCTTGATAGCGAATGCCATAGCGCGTGGGGAATGGATCGTTTCTATGTGCCCCAATGTTTGCTCAAAGATGGCTTTTGCCTGGTGCACAAGATGTTTCGGCAGGGTACCCTGCTTTGAGATAAGAAACCCCAAGGCCCAAACGGTTCTTCCGTTGGCATCGTCCAAATTGACTTCTTTGTTTTGCGCGGTAAATTTTTTATCAATATCGGCATAATTCAAAAAGTGTCCGTCAGGCTGCAAACAATGCTCGATGAAATTCAGGTAAGTTTTGATGTGGTACAAGTCTTTTTTGCCATGAAAAATCTCATGGTGCATACATACCGCTACCATCGCACGTGCATTGTCGTCAATGGTATAGCCCGAATCAGGGTCGGGGTGATTGATTTTTGAAAACTGTATCATGCCAAAATTGGTAGTCATTCTTTTGACATGCTCCAGATGAATGTCGGGCAAACCATATCGCAGCACAATGTCATGCGGGGCCAGATTTTTGAACAGCATGGCGTATGCAATGGCCGTATTCTCCCAAGCTGCGAAAATGACACGCTGCAAACCGTTGTTGATCAACCTTTTGCGCAGCGGACTATCGTCGAGCAACCGATTGACGGCTTCTGCTAATTGCTGCGAATTCTGAAAATCAATAAGAATACCTGCATCATCGCGCAGCAACTCCCGTGCATGCGGGATCGGGGTGGAAATGATGGCACAGGCACAACTAACGGCATACGAGAAAGTACCGCTCACCGCTTGGTGGGGGTCTTTTGACGTAAATAAATAGATATCGGTCATTTGCAGATGTTCCAACAACTCCTGCAAGGGCAAATATGCATTGATAAATTTCACATGATTTTCAAGCGACAATTCAGCCACTTTTGCTTCCAACATGCGGCGGTACTGCTCTCCTTCCTGCTTGACAACCGAGGGATGGGTTTTGCCGATTATCAGGAAAATCACCGAAGGGTGATCCGCCACGATGCCAGGCAAGGCATCCAAGGTGGTCTCGATGCTTTTTCCCGAGCTGATAAGCCCAAAAGTGGAAAGCACTTTCCGACCGCTTAGCCCGTATTTTTTCTTCAAAATGGTTTTGCCCAAATGGGGTACCAAGTGTATGCCATGTGCAATGACCCAGGTTTTTTCTGCTGCCACTGCATATTCATTTTCAAGGATTTCGGCAGAATTTTTAGTCATCACCACAATGGAATCACATGCCATGGTGATGTTGTTGACTTTCTTTTTGAGGGCATCACTTGGTTTGGACAATACAGTGTGAAATGCAAGGACAATTGGTTTTGTAATGCTGTTTAAAAAATGTAGAAAATCACTTTCGTGTACCGTTTCAAAGAAGCCAAATTCGTGCTGGAGCAATACAATTTTTATCCGATTGTCCGAATTAATGGCGTCAATCACCACTTGATATGCTTGAGGATCAGAGGTATCCAGCACGTATCGGACTTCTGAAGGGTATTGGTGTTTTTCTCCCCCCACTTCCAATGCACATACGCTGACTGAAAAAGACAGCCCGAATTTGTTGTGCAAAGCTGTTAGCAAATCTTGTGAAAAGGTTGCAATGCCACATTCTCTGGGAGGATATGAGCTAATCAATAAGATTTCCGGGAGGGCCTTCTTGTTGTTTTTTAACACAACATTTGGGAATAATGTATTTGACATATTTGCTTCAACTTTGAAAATAATTTCGTTTTAATTTCCATCGGGGCAATTGGCCTACAAGTTTTTACAAGGTATATTGCTTAAAAATGAGCAAACTGCCAAAAGCAGAATGCCCATTTTTTGCAATCGGTTTCAAATTTTAAAGGTAATGTGAGGTGTTATTCTACTATCGCAATTTAATATAGCCGAAAAGCCCATTGTTTTCCTGATTAGGGCCTGCCGTGAAAAAAAGACGGTTTTGGCCACCTACCGTGATGTTGTTCTCTGGGAAGCCGAGTGCCCACAAACCTTCAATAGAAATAGCCGTGCCGTTATCTTCCAATTGTCCTTCGTATCTTCCGCTTTCATCATAAACATTGATACGACCATCGCCGAAATTTCCAACAAGAATCCTATCGCTGCCCAAACCAAAAGCTGTTGGAGCATCCACCACAGCCCAAGGCGAGTTAAGTGTACCCTGTGAAGCAAAACGTTTTACAAAAGAACCGTCTGGGTTAAAGACATTCACATATCCATTACCTGCACCGCTTTCGTCATCTTCGTTGTCTGGAAATTTCAATTTGGCATAGGTAACATATAACTGGTTGTTATGCTCATAGATATTGAAAGGCGCGAAACCCTCCGGCATGGTGGAATCGTCAAAAGATTTGTTTGTAACAAGATTGAAGGATTTATCAAATACATCAATATTGTTCCCTCTAAAGTTGGCTACATAAAGAAAATTATTAGCACCATCTTTGGCAATCGCAACGCCTTTGTACACTGCATTGGTTGCCGACCTGTCAGACACCATGAGTGCCGTAGCGCCTGAACTCCATGCTGAAATCGTTCCATCTTCTCCAACATAGATGAATTTGCTTGTTTCACCATTGAAGGAAATTACAAAATCGGAGGTGCTGTTATAGACCACTCCAGTTGGTGCGCCACCTGGAATAACAACAGGCGACAATAGTTGTACGCCATTGCCGTCATATACAGTACTAAGACCTTTATGATTGGAAGCAATCCACAAAGTGCCCGTAGGCCCAAATGCGAGACCCCATGCGTTGCTAAGGTTGAGGTCAACCCTGCCTGCGCCATAAATAGAGGCATCAGAAACCAAGTTTACTTGTTGATAACTATGGTTCGTTGTGTTGTTGTCTTTCTTACAGCCAAAATTCACTGCTGCCATCGCCAAAACGAGCAGGAGTGAAGTAGCCCGCAGTAATCGTGTTATATTGAACATAATTAGAATTTTTATGTGAATGAATTTTCACCCTACAAAGGTGGTGGCTCAAATACCCATCAGTATTACACAATTGAAGAAATGACTTGTATAATTCACACAAGCTTCTTATTTAGCAACAATTCTGTTAAAAGCGCAGATAAACTTACCGAAGCGCATGCAATTTGCTTGTCGGCTGCACCATAATAAATATACAGATCATCATCAAACAAGGCAGCACCTGTAGGGAAACACACATTGTTGACTTCCCCATGTAATTCATAATCATGTTCAGGGGAAAAAAGCGGGTATGCCAGACGAGCAATTTCTTTGGATGGATTTTCCAGGTCCAATAATGCGGCGCAGGCTACATATTTGTAGCCTGTGGCGGTATCATGCACTCCGTGATAAATGACCAGCCAACCGTGCTCGGTTTCGATGGGTGGGCAGCCGCCTCCGATATAACTTATTTCGTAGCGATGCTTGGGCTCCAACACAATGTGTGCACGGAAGCGCAGAAAATAATCCTCCCAAAATGCTGGGGTCAATTCGGCCATTTCATTTACGCAAACTATCTGGATATCGGGTTTTATGCGATGCAAAAAATGAAGCTTGCCCCCAATCCGTCGGGGGAAAAAGATTATGTTTTTATCCCAGACAAGAGATTTTTTCTCTTTATCGGCATGTACAGCTGGATGTCCATTGTAACGCAGGTATTTTTCATTGATCTGGCCTTGGCTTTCAGCGAGATGATTGAAATCATCGTAGGTGATCTGCGGCGTTATAATTCCTTTTTTTTCAAAACAAGGCAAAGCGCTCGTTGTAGCATAAGCACCCAATGCATTTGAGCCATCATAGGCTGTGTAAGTCAGATAATATAATTCGTCAATTTTTACAATACGCGGATCTTCAACGCCATGCGATTCATGATCTCCTTGGGGGAAAATGACTGGCGTATCGAATCGCTCCGCTATCGTGAGCGGCCCATCAAAACGACAATATCCTATGGTAGAATAATTGCCCTGGCGCACCGCCCGGTAAAAGATATGGACTGAATCGCCCTCTCGGACAACCGCAGGATTCAATACGCCCGCATTTTCAAATCCATAATCGGTTTTGCTAAGGATGACCCCGTGCTTTATTACTTCTATCATTGGTTTTTGTTGTGAAGCATAAACAACGCTGACCACCAAACCGAAATCGGTTTGGCAGTCAGGTCGAAAGGTTCGTTTATTGTTCTGGCCTGTTGTAAAAAAATATATTGGAGTGCACCTTGAATAAAAGAGCAACCTTAAGCCTTGTGGTTTTTGTGCTCAGGTTTTGAGACAAAAGCCTCAAAGGCAGGCTGTTTGTTTATACCGCCTTTGCTTTCAGCCTTGTAGTCTGAAACGGCTTTCTGCTTACCTAAAGATTTGTCAGCAGGGGCTTTTTTGATGTTTTTAGTTCCTTTGTCCTTGCTCATATTTATCGAATTTAATTGGTTAAAGAATAAAGGCGGGTTATTTGCCCGCCTCTAAAAATCAAACTATACTAGTGTTTGTTGTTTTTTTATCCCTGCGTGAACGTACGCTTGAGCCAGAGAACCGGCCAGTAGTCTGCTCTTTAGCACCACAAATTTCGAGGTATATCAGTGCAAGGCTGTTACATAATTCTAAGAATTATTTGCATAATTCACACCCTGGCACCATTTATAACTGCCTTAAGAAAGCGACAATATCTTCTTTCTCTTGATGGTTTAATTGTGTCTGTTGAACAAGGTTGAAGAACTCGACCACATCTTCCAAAGTAAGCAACCGGCCATCGTGCAAATACGGCGGAGAGTCTTTTATCCCTCGTAATGGGAATGTTTTAATGATACCTTCAGGACGAATAAATTGCCCGTTGATCATCTGAGATTTATAAAACCGTTCCACCTGAAGATCGTGCATGGTATTGTCTGTATAAAAAGGAGGGGTATGACAAGTGGCGCATTTTGCTTTCCCCGAAAACAGTGCTTCGCCCCTTAATTCTGATTCCGTCGCTTTTTTTGGATCAAGCTTGCCATAAATGTCCAGTTTGGGCGCAGGAGGAAAATCAAGCAACTCTTGAAATTCCGCCATAAACTGAACTTGGCTTCCTCTTTCAAGCACGTTCATACCTTTTTTTGCAGCAAGCAGGTGGTCGCCATCAAAGTAAGCAGCACGTTGTTCGAACTCCGTAAAATCCTCTACTGTTTTGAGTGCGCGCTGTGAGCCAAACAGACGTTGAATATTAACACCGCGCAAAGACGGCGTTTCGATACGGTTTCGGTTGGCCTGCGGGCGGATATCGCCCACCAAATGGATGGCGCCAGAGCTATGACCATTTGCATGACAGTCAAAACAAGTTACGCCCAGGCTGGGCACTTCTGTTTTACGATCAGCCGTTGAGTTAAATTGTTGTTGTGGAAATTGGGACACCAATAGACGCAAACCTTCCAGTTGTTTTGGGTTCAATAACCCATTGAACAGGTCATAGAAATTGTCTATAGTTACTAATTTGCCCTGTGAGACATCCCCCAACTCTTTGTGTGTGGTCAAAAACATAGGGGGTGGAAATTCCGGCAGAAAATGTTCTGGCAGGTCAAAGTCGAGATCGAAGCGCTGAAGCCGCGAAGTTTGTTTTATTTCGATTTGTGGGAATATCATTCCCCCAACAGGATGGTTGGGGTGAGGCAATGGGAGATAAGGGAAAATCCCTTTTTCTTTGATTTCTTCAGGGGCCATCGCTGCAAGTTGCTCCCAGGTAACGCCCTTTAGCTTAGCGGTAGGCCCCACCGGGAGAGCTTTCCCATTAGACATGGTTACTTCAGAAGTCACCTTCTTCGATAGGTCAAAGCGAGCGTTCAGCAAATCCATCTGGCGTCTCATTATTTCAGCCTTCTGAGATTTGTCCTTTGCAAACACTTTTTCAAAAGGCTCTTCTATGGCCGGAGAATAGCTGGATTCTCTTTTTTCTGGTGGCTTTTGGGCGACTTGTGCTGTAAAAATTGTAACCGCCAATAGGAGCAAGGTAACAATTACCAAAAATTTATTTTTTTGTAGAATTTTCATATTTACACATTTACACATTTACACATTTACACATGAGTCATCCCGAATTTTTTAAACGTCCCAGCGGGACGGAATCTTTGTAGAAAACAGATGAAAAGGCGGTTGGCGTGCCGTAGGTACGCTATCTAAAAAACCACAGATAGCGTACCTAC
>JANMME010000136.1:0-3965 GCA_031373015.1 Saprospiraceae bacterium | reverse complement strand
TTCTTTGAACATGGAGAATTCGGGGTATTTGGCCGGTAGTTCTGGCACTTTATCCAGCTCGTTTAGGTCTACTTTAGCATACCTGGGATCGCCGCCGCCGGGGTAATGTATTTCAATATTTTTCAAAACGACGTTTTCTATCGCTACATCGGGCATCCCGACAATGGACGCCGGCGAGACGTTTCTCGGCAGGTCTTCCACGGGGCCTTCGTAAGGGTAGCCGGCATCGGCTTTGGTGGCAGGCACTTCAGCATAAACATTTGAGATGCTGATGTTTTTCATGCTGCCTTTTCTGCCAGTTCGCCGTTCGCCGATCCGGAGGAAAAGCACGTTGCCGGTATTCAATGACTGCAGGCTGTCAACGGTTATGTTTTCAACCTTACCGCCGTCAACGGCAGCAATGGTCAAGGCCGAGCGATAGGTGTCATAAACGGTATTGCCAATGATCGCTATGTTTTTAAAACCACCCACGGAGAAAGTCCCAAACTTTATCCCGTTGGCGCTGGAGCGGATCGTGTTGTGGGTGATCAGAACGTTTTGGCACAAAAAGTCAGCGCTGTGCGACTTGAGGCAAATGCCATCGTCGGAAGCATCGAAGTAACTGTTTCTTACCACCACGCTGTCGCAATCTACAATGTCTATCCCGTCATTGTTCCAATAGTTTTTACTGTCAACGGTGATGTTCTCTACCAGCAGGTTTTTGCACTGATCGTATTGTTGGTTCCAGCTTGCCGGGTTTTTGAGGGTGATCCCCTGAATGGTCACGTTTTTGCACCCTTTAAAATATATGTTCTGCGGACGAAGGCCTTCATTGGGGCGGTCGTTGCTTAGTTTGTCATCTTTTAGGATGCCTTTGTGGATCATGGACAGCACGTTTTGCGCCACCTGGTATCCGCGGCCATCAATGACGCCTTTCCCCGTTATGCCGATGTTTTCCTGGTCGTAAGCAAATACGAGCGCCGTCCAATAGCCATTCCTTTCATAATCAAATGGATTTAAGGAGCCTACCAAAATGGCGCCTTCTTCCAGATGGATCGTAACGTTTGATTTCAGATAAATAGAACCGGTGACGAACCTGCCCACATAAAACACTAGCCGGCCACCACCATTATCATGGATATAGTCTATGGCCTTTTGAATCGAGGTGGTATTCAAGGTGCTGCCATTGGATTCTATGCCGAAGAGAGAGGCATTGTAATCTTTGGCGTGAAGGGTTATGGCAATAAAGAGCAGGGTGATGGATATGGAGATTTTTATTTTCATAAACGCCATTAGCATTTCACGCCTATTTAAGTATGCCTATTTCAACTCTACGGTTCAAGGCCCGACCAGCATCAGTTTTGTTATCAGCGACCGGTTTTTCTGCCCCAAAGCCTCGGCTACTTAAACGCTCGGCTGAAATCCCCTTATTCACCAGAAAGGCTTTTACAGCCTCAGCCCGCTTCACCGACAATGCCATATTATATTCAGTATTGCCCGTATCGTCCGTATGGCCCGATATTTCGACGCGCCAGGTTTTGTCATAAAACAGCGCGTAGAGCCCTTCCAAGGTCGGATAAGACTCTGGTTTAATCTCTGATTTATTGTAATCGAAGGTTATATTATCCAAAGGAACTCGATCGCCCGTTCTAATCATATCAGGTATCGAATTGACCGTGACTAGCTCATCTTTGCCCGCAATTGGCTCGGCAGGAACCGTTATGGATTTAGGCAATATGTTGTCCCCAACAATAATGTATCTGAGGGGCTTTCCATTTCGCATGGGCAAGGTGAAGCTACCATCCGGCCTGGCGCGAACAGTGTCAAAGGGTGTGCCATCAGGATTTATCAGGACAATTTTTACATTGGGGCCGGCATTTTCAATTTTCGCGCTATAAGGGACAACCTTGGAAGGCCGGGCAAATGAAGGCAATTCAGACGTATAAATATCGCTCAGTTCGGTAGATAAATTGGCTTTGGAGCTATATACATCCCAGGCATTCGGATTCAGGGAAATCGTATAACCCCAGTCGTCGCCGAGTGAATTGACTTCTTTTCCCAGGTTTTTTGGAACACTCCAATTGGTCCAGGTATCATCTAAACGCTTGGTGTAAAAAATATCCTTCTCACCTAGTCCTGCATGCCCGGCGGAACTGAAATATAGCGTTACGTCGTCAGGATATAAGAAAGGTGAACGCTCATCGTCAAAGGTATTGACATCCATACCCAATAACTTGGGCACTGCCCATTGGCCGCCTTTTCCCCTTTGCGTGACGTAGAGGTCCTTGTTCGATTCCTGGAATAATTCGGGGGTGGTTTCAGACGCGGCGAATATCATCACATTGCCATCAGAACTGTAGCTGGCCTCACCGATCCACGCAAAACTGTTTATGCTGCTCGGCATGATAACCGGGGCGGCCCAACCCTCTTTTGTTAAACGGGAAGTGTACAATTTGCCTTCCCGGAACAGCAACATTTCATTTCCGTCAAAGGTTATCGCCACGGGCGATTCGTTTTCGGTGGAAGAAAGGCTGCGCACCAGTTCCGGCTCCGACCAAGTTAGGGAGTCAAAATTGTAATGGGCTAAATATATGTCTTCTCCGCCAACACTTACATCGCGTTCTTTGGCGGCAAAGTAAAGGCTTTTACCATCCGCCGAAGGAATTGGCGAGTATTCATCGCCTTTTGGCGTGTTTATGTTATCCACAGGCTTGCGGACCAGGCCTTCTGCGGCTTGGTTGACAATAGGGGTTACCTTGGCAAACCAGTCTTGTTTGGACTGGTACACAAAAAATTTGGTTTTACAACCTGTTGGTTGAAAATCGGGGAAAAGTGGTTGCGCGAAGGCCAAGATCGCGCTGGCAGAAGCCCATTGCCGCTGATTGAGGCACTTTTCAAGGGCGTTTTGGATCATATAGTACCCGCGTACCGTTGATTTCATTTTTTGAATATAAACAAAAAGGTTTTGCAAGGTCGCGTCATCAAACGTACGCTTCTCGTTGTCAATGACATCATCTACTTTCCATCCGATCTTCAGCAGTTCTAATTGGTCTTTCTCCGCTTGGTCGAGATTATAATCAATTTTGGTATTAGTGCCCCTTTTGGTTTGTTTAGAGATATGATAATCTGTCCAATCGCTAAGCGCGCTGTAAGGATAATCAATCGTGAGCCGCAGCAGTTTTTTGACGGAGGCCGGTTTGAGCGCAGCAATGAACTCTTTCGACCAGCAATCTATGGCAAAGAAGTGTTGTGGATGGTCTTTGACAAAGTTGTCCAGATTTTGCCATCCGTATTCTCTGGTAAATGAAGGCAGCAGGTTTTGCTGCACCGACAATTCATTCTTATAGCTGCTCGTAGTTACCAATAAATAGTGCTTTTTTACCAGCGACGTAAGGGTGAGGTAGTCATCAGCATTCTCGACGGCATATTGGACGAGTTTCTTCCGGGTTATGTCAAGATCCTTTTGCACCCTTGTACTTATTGGCTTCATACTTTCCATCATGGTATCGAGCTGCAAAAGCGAATTGTTGTCATTGGAAAGTTTTAAGGCCAACACCTGTAGGTCTTCTGATAACCGATCATAGCTGTTGAGGGATAGATTATATTTGGAAAACCTGGACTTGTCGCTTTGGCTGAGTGTCCCATATTGTTCTTTGGAGGAACGCAAAAGCCCTAGCCCTTTGGTCAGGTCGCTTACGGATTCGGCCTGTCGGTAGTAACAGGTGGCGAGCCCGAACTTGGCTGCGACACCGTCTTTTTCATCGCTGACAACTGACTCAAAGGCTTGGATGGCTTGTCCATATTCTGATTGGTCCAGAAATTTGAACCCCTGGGACAATTGCGCTGTGGCAAGAAAGGGGAGCAGTACTAAACAAGCAGTTAATGCGGGTTTAAAAAGTTGAATCATTGTGGGATGGTTGATTTGGTGACCGGGTCCACACTACAGGACATTTTTTTCGAGTGCCGAGACTTTCCAAGTTTTAAAA
>JANMME010000127.1:0-4078 GCA_031373015.1 Saprospiraceae bacterium | reverse complement strand
GGACATTGGACATTGGACATTGGACATTGGACATTGGACATTGGACATTGGACATTGGACATTGGACATTGGACATTGGACATTGGACATTGGACATTGGACATTGGACATTGGACATTGGACATTGGACATTGGACATTAATTTCGCCTCTTTCATCAATTATGTAGATACTATTGATGATTTCATGCTAATTTTGCCTTAGAAATACAATTTATTGCAACAAAACTGGTCATATCGGCGTGTTGGCGCATGGGCTTTGATGCTCCTTTTCACGACCTTCTGGTCGCTGAAAACGGTGCACGTGCTGCTGCTGCACCACCACAACCAGTTCGAGCGCCCAGTCTGTGAAGCCGCACATGATCAAAATAGCGCCCACATCCACGACGAGCGCTGGGCCAATGACAATTGCTCGATTTGTGCCTTTGTCGTTTCGGCCTCGGAGCCATTTTCGCTTCCAGCATTTCCCGCACTTCTTTCCAAACTTCCCGATTCGGGATCGCCCGCTTGCTATTTGGCGCCTGCTTTTTCTAAAAAAGTATGCGATTCCGCCATGCGCCGAGGGCCACCTTGTGCCTGATCTTACCAACGATTCCGTCACCAAACTACTGGGCATTTTTATTTTAGCACCAGACCTATAAGGTTTCCAAAAACCTTATAGGTCTCAATTACAGAAAATGTCCAGTAGAATGTTCCGTCCCTCTTGGACGCTTACTAACTCAATTGCTGGGAGGCTTATGTAGCATTGGCTGCTGCTCTCTGCACATTTCTATCCTGGTTATTCAATCATCCTCAACACATGAGAAAATATATTCTTGCAGCCTTTTGGCTGTTTGCAACGACCATTTTTGCCCAAAATACCTTGAGCGGAATCATTACAGACCATGCCACCAAAGATCCGCTGGTCGGCGTCACGCTCGTCTTGACAGACCTGAAAAGGAGTGCGGCAACCAACGCACTTGGTCAATTTCAATTCAAAGGCCTCCCAACCGGCAATTTCCTTGTGGAAGTTCGATATGTCGGCTACCAAACTCGAACAGAGCGCGTGTCTGTAAACGGCGACACTAGACTGGATTTCCGCCTTCAAGATGCCGTGACGGAGATCAGCGAAGTGGTCGTCACGGGCACCACACACGCCACCGAACTGCGCAAACATCCCATCGCGGTAGCCACCATTGACAACCTTTCCCTCACGAAAGTAACTTCTACCAACCTGATTGATGCCATTGCCAAAAAGCCTGGCTTGTCGCAAATCACGACAGGCGCGGGGATTTCCAAACCCGTCATCCGAGGGCTGGGGTACAACCGGATTATCACGCTTTACAACGGCCTGCGTCAGGAAGGGCAGCAATGGGGCGATGAGCATGGTATTGAGATTGATGAGTTTTCGGTGGATCGTGTGGAGGTGCTGAAAGGCCCCGGCAGCCTGATCTATGGTTCTGATGCGTTGGCCGGAGTGGTCAACTTCCTGACACCCAATCCTTTGCCCGATGGTAAAATATCTGGTTCCGCTATTTTGAACTATCAGACCAACAACGATCTACTCGCCGCTTCGATTTCCAATGCGGGTAACTTAGGCGGCTTCAACTGGCTACTGCGCGGCAGCGCAAAGGAAGCGGCCAACTATCAAAATCGGTACGATGGCCGGATATGGAATTCAGGTTTTCAGGAGCGCGACCTGAACGGGTATGTTGGCTGGAACAAAAACTGGGGCTATTCGCATTTCAATTTCAGCAGCTTCAACCAAAAAATCGGGCTGGTGGAAGGCGAGCGCGACAGCCTGGGACGCTTTATCCAACTGCTGGCCTTGAACGATTCGACCGTGGAACAACTTCCCGCCCTTGCGAATGATCTGAAAGGCTATGGGCTGCACATTCCCCGGCAAGCCATTGGCCACGCCCGGCTTTCCAATACAACAAGCCTGTATATGGGCAAATACAACCTTGAGTTTTCCTTGGGTTTTCAACAAAATACACGCAAAGAATTTGGTGACCCGCTCAACGAACAAGCCGTCGAGCTGGAATTTCAATTAAACACCTGGAGCTATGACATAAAACTCATTTTGCCGGAAAACCACGGTTGGCGCAGCACCCTTGGCGTAAATGGCATGGCTCAAGCCAATCGCAACAAAGGCGTGGAAGCGCTGGTGCCTGCTTATAATTTGTTCGATGTAGGTGCTTACGCCCTGACCGAGCGGGCGTTTGGCAAACTCAACCTGACGGGCGGTTTGCGCTACGACCACCGCAGGGTGAAAGCCCGGGCTTTGTACCTCGACCTCTTGGGAATACTGACCGAAACACCGACCGACAATGTGAAATTCATCGCGTTCAAGAAGAATTATGCCGGCATTACGGGAAGTATTGGGGCCGCTTACAATTTTGACCAAAAGTTCACCGCCAAACTGAACCTGGCGCGCGGCTTTCGGGCACCCAACATCTCCGAATCTGGCTCCAATGGCCGACATGAAGGCACCATCCGCTACGAAATTGGCGACCCCAAATTGAAGCCGGAGTACAGTTTGCAGACAGACCTGGGATTGATTTACAACAGCCATCACGTCACGACGGAAGTGAGTTTGTTCTACAATAAAATGGACGACTACATTTTTGCCCAAAAACTGCTTAGTGTGGCCGGTTCCGATAGCATCATTGACCTGGCCGACCCTGTCCCTACCTTCAAATTTGTGCAGGGCAACGCCTATCTTGTGGGAGGCGAAATCACCCTTGACCTGCACCCGCACCCGCTCGATTGGCTGCACTTTGAAAACGCTTTGTCGTGGGTAAGGGGTGTTCAAAAAGACCAGCCGGACAGCACGCGCTATTTGCCCTTTATCCCGGCCATGCGTTTGCGCTCGGAACTGCGGGGCGATTTCAACAAAGTAGGCCGAAACATCCGCAACGGCTTCTTTTTCTTTGAAGGAAGTTACACCTTTGACCAAAACCACTACTACTCCGCCTTCGGCACGGAGACGGCAACGCCGGGTTATTTCCTGCTGAACGCAGGTTTTGGCGGCAGCATTGGCAGCGTCAAAGGCATGGAGTTTTGCAAGGTGTATGTGGTTGCGGACAACCTGTTGGACTTGGGCTATCAGTCGCATTTAAGTCGCCTGAAATACGCCCCGATGAACCTTGCGACGGGTCGGCAAGGGGTGTTCAATATGGGGAGGAATGTGAGCTTGAAGGTGTTGGTGCCCTTGAATTTTAAGTAATGGCTTTTGCCACAAAAGCCACAATTCTCCCTTCCTTTGTGAGCAATCAATTTTCAACAGCATGGACAGTCGTTTTCGCCCTTTTTTAGGTCTTTTTTTCCTTTTTTTCCTTTCCGAAATGGGTTTTGCCCAGTGCGATCCCTTCTTTTCGAAGCCCTTGAGCCTTCGCCCAGCGAATTATGATATTCGTGTGACACTCGATGACCGATCCAAAACCATTGATGCCACCCAAACCATCCGATACTCCAATCAGTCGCCCGAACCCATCCGCCAACTGCGGATCTATATGTATCTCAACGCTTTCAAAAACACAGAATCTTCTTTTCTAAAAGGCACTCCTAGTATTTTTGGGCAGAATTACACCAACCGCAGCCAAGACGAATGGGGCTGGTTGGACATTGAAAAAATAGAGCGCGAAGGCGGAGCAGATTTGAGCGGCAACATGCGCTACATCCAACTGGACGACGGCAATACCAACGATCAAACGGTGCTGGAAGTCTCGCTCGACAAGCCCATTTTACCGGGCGAAACGGCCGTTTTTAATCTGAAATGGCGGGCCAAAATGCCCAAAACCATCGCCAGAGCCGGGTACAGCAAGGATTTTTACCTGTTTTGCCATTGGTTTCCACAATTGGGGGTCTTCGAACAAAACAAGGCTGGCGGCTGGGACTGGAACTGCCACCAGTTTTTTCGCAGCACGGAGTTTTATGCAGACTTTGGGGTTTATGATGTACATATTACTGCCGACAGTAAATTTGTGATGGGGGCTTCGGGCTGTCTGATAGATGAAAAAAACAACGGAAATGGCACCATCACCCGGCATTATCATTTGGAAGATGTAATTGATTTTGCCTGGACGGTGTATCCGCGTT
>JANMME010000090.1:0-1549 GCA_031373015.1 Saprospiraceae bacterium | reverse complement strand
CACAAAAATCTGTGCAAATCCGTGTCTCATCTGTCTCATCCGTGTTCCACCCTTACCAGTTACGAATGAATTTGGATTTCTCTAAAACCGATAGCCTAAAGAAACCTGACCTACTGCGTTTTTTCCACTGCCCAAAAATGGCCGGGAGCTGTCTTTTGTTACATCCACGAACCCCTGATTGTATCTGACGCCAATCATCATCTTGTTGAAATTATAACTCAAGCCGGCGGTTAGGCCTACATCATATTTTTTGAAAGCGTCAACAATAATCCTGTTATCTTCAAATACGGTATAGTCGGGCGAAGAGATCAGGAAAGAGGCGAAGGGCCCAACTTGAATATCAATGGAAGACAACTTAAAAGCTACCGGCAAAAAGAAATCAAGGTAATTCATGTTTAATTTTCGGCGCTCGGTCAAAGGCTTGTAGGTAGTGCCTTTTGTGGAGTAACTCAATTCAGGCTGTAAAGACATGAAATCAGGCAAAACGGGCAAATCTGCAAAAACGCCTATGTGATAACCGAATTTTTCAGCTCTATCGGGCAATTTGTCGAAGGATATATTGCTTACGTTCAATCCTCCGCGTATTCCGAACCTGCTTTGCGCTTGTGATGTGGTGTGCGTCATTATCAACACTACCAAAACCATAAAGGCAGCAACATTTACTTGTATCGCTTTCATAATATTATCAAATTTAAATGGTGAAATCGTGGTGCATTATTTTCCTGCGTCTTGTTTCATTTTTTCGCTCGCATAAATGGCGATTTCAACACGACGATTCTGTGAGCGACTGTCTTCCGTATCGTTTGAGACAATGGGTTGAGTCTCCCCCTTACCCTGCGTTGCAAGGCGGCTTTTCCCGACCCCCAAGACAGCCAAGTGGTTGGATACCGCAGCAGCTCTTTTTTTAGATAGTGTTTGATTGAACGAATTAGAGCCCACATTATCTGTATGCCCTACGATAAGCAATTCAGTGTCAGGATATTCTTTCAAGGTCGCTGCAAACTTCTTAAGGTCGCTTTTGTTGGATTCCTTCAAATTTGATTTGCCAAAGTCAAATAACAATTGGCTGTCAAAGGTCAATTTGATGCCCTCCCCAACGCGTTCCACTGTTGCAGTTTCCCCTAAGTCTTCCTGCATTTTTTTGGCTTGCTTGTCCATTTTATTGCCGATTACTGCGCCAACGGTGCCGCCTACGGCTGCTCCCAGAATGGCGCCGAGTGCCGTGTTCTTACTTTTATTGCCAATAATGCCACCGACTACGGCGCCCGAAGAGGCCCCGATAATGGCGCCTTTTTCGGTTTTATTCATACCGGTCTTAGTGCCTGATTGACTATTTGCGGCGCTCTTACATCCGGCTAAAAGTGCAAGAGACATTATCAAGGAAAAAAATATTTTGCTCATGATCTAGTTTTATTTGTGAATAAATTTCCACGGAACAAAGGTCAGTACTTTGTCGTTGGATAATCATTACACAATTGTTGGAAAGAGTTACATGATTCACACCATTCGGATCAGATTTGGAATGGAGTGTGAATGATGTAACATAATT
>JANMME010000086.1:0-4382 GCA_031373015.1 Saprospiraceae bacterium | reverse complement strand
GCCTGCGTCTGGAAAATCCCCTCCATTTGATACAAGAAAAACGACCCGACTGGATGGCCCGCCTCTGTTTTAGTCAAGGCGCCGTCGGATAGGCCAAAGCCTCCAGAAATGGGTTCGCCATTGGAAATTGAGAGCACTTTGTTGCGCACGGCGGAGATGTTGGCGCCAATGTCGTATCGGAATTTCCTAATTCGGTTTTTGTAGATCAAGCCCAGCTCGATCCCCTTGTTTTCGACCGAAGCCGCGTTGACAAAAGGTGGCCGCACAGCCCCTCCGGCTTGCGGCACGGGTACGCGCACGAGGATATCGTCGGTAGTTTTGCGAAACGCATCGGCGGTGAGCGAAAGGCGGTCGCCCCAAAAACTCATGTCGAGGCCAAGGTTGCTTTGCGTGCTCGTTTCCCAGCGGATATTGCTGTTGCCGGTTTCGAGAATGGTGGCGCCCGTAACGATCTGATTGCCAAAAACATAGACTTGATCGCCCGTGCTGACAAGGGAACTGTAGGGGTAAATCCCGATCTCTTGATTGCCCAGTCGGCCCCAACTGGCGCGGAGCTTCAGACTGGAAATGAATTTAACAGGCTCAAAAAAGCGCTCGTTCGACACATTCCAGGCCGCCGAAACGGAAGGGAATACGCCCCAGCGGTTGTTTTTCCCAAAACGGGAAGAACCGTCGCGGCGCACGGCGGCACTCAGCACATAACGGCTTTTGTAAGAATACCCCGCTTGCGCAAAATAGGATAACAACGCCCATTCGGTCGCGATGCCCGACACACCGAGGTTTTTGAGTTCTACCGGGGTGCTTGCATCCAGGTAGCGGAACAGCGGGTCGGTTCGGCGGAAATTATTGGCCGATGCCCCGAGATAATCGGTGTGGTTCTGGATGGCCTCCATACCCAAGAGGGCAGAAATGCGGTGATTGCCAAAAGTGCGTTGGAAATCTGCCGTATTGTTCCAAACAAGTGTCTGGTCGAAAACCCGGCCTTCGTTGAGCGAGGTGGGGTTATAAATAGCCTCTGAAAGGCGTTTTTTGAACAGTTTTTCGCGCTCAAACTGGAAATCGCCGCCGAGGGTCGTGCGCAGTTTCAGGCCCTTCCAGGGTGACAATTCGGCAAATACATTCCCAAACACGCGATATCGTTTGATACTCCAATCGGTATTATTGATAAAAACGATGGGGTTAGCGTTGCCGTCGCCATAGAGCGTGGGGTCGCCCAGCAGTGAACTGACATTGACATAGCTGCCGTCTGGATTTTGGCTGCGGAAAACGGGTGCAGCAATGAGCGCATAGCGGATGCCACTGAGTTCATTGCCGGGGCCGTAGCCGTCGCCCGAACCGCCAATGACCATGCGGTCGGTATGGGAAAAGGACAGGTTGTTGCCCAGTTTAAAGCGTTTGCTGCCGATCTCGCCGTTGAAACGCACTTGGTATTTGTCAAAAGCCTGCCCTTTGAATATGCCGTCTTGCACGTGGTACTCTCCGGACAGGTAAAAATTGCTTGTTTCGCCGCCACCAGAAGCCGAAAGCGCATAATGCTGAATCGGTGCGGGGTTGAAGACCTGCGCCAACCAGTCAATATCCGGCAAGGTGTCCAGAATAGCAGGATCGTAAGTAGCGATTTGATTCGCTGGGTTGCGGAGGGTATTGGCGTTGGTGATCGCCTCATTGCGGATGCTCAGGTATTCCGCTGAATTGAGCAGTTTGGGCAACTTTATTGCATTTTGAACGCCCGAATAGGCTTCAAAAGAAAAAACAGGCTTGCCTGATTTGCCGCGTTTGGTAGTAATGAGCACCACGCCATTGGCCGCTCGCGCTCCATAAATGGCTGCAGCAGCGCCGTCTTTCAACACCTCTATGGATTCGATATCGCCGGGCGAAAACATATTGATATTGCCCGTAGTCGGTACGCCGTCAATGACAAAAAGCGGGTTGTTGTTGCCCAAAGTGCCCGCCCCGCGAATGCGTACGGCAATATCGTCGCCGGGTGAGCCGGTTACCTGTGTGACCATTACGCCAGGGGCCTGACCCTGTAAAGCCTGATCAATGCCGACCACGACCAGTTTTTCGATGTCTTTGGATTTGATAGAGGTAATGGCCGAAGAAATATCGCTTCGGATCTCTTTTTTGTAACCGGTCACCACCACATCCTGCAAGAGGTTCGCGCCAGCGCTCATGATGACCGAAAGCGTGGCGCGGCCTTTCACGGACATTTCTGCATCTGCAAAACCGGTGTAGCGGAACAGCAACACCGCATCCGGAGAAGCCACCGTCAGTTGAAAAACTCCATTTATATCCGTCATGGTGCCGTTGCTGGCTCCTTTTTCCTGGACGGTGACACCGATCAAAGGCTGATTGTCTTCGGAGGAAACGATCGCTCCTGAAACGGCGAATGTCTGTGCAGCAGCGATTTGCAGACTGAATAAAAAAAGAAGGAAGGAAGGCAGCACACTTGCGCCCGGCGAAATTTTAGCAGTAAAAATAGGACCCATAGCAACCTGATTAAGTTTCAGATTGGCAAAAGTCACTCAGGAGGAAAGAGGAATCTGATACTATTACGCAAATATCTTGTACTATTATGACTCAAACGGAATTCGAAGGGAGAATCAGTCGGTTGCTGAAATACAGGTGAATCTCCGCCGCTGAGGGCATACCCACTTACTCCCCTTTCGGCTTTTTCTCTTTGAAATCCAGCAGCACCGAGAAAATATGCGAGTACTGCACTGCCGAAACATTACCGATATCCGTGAGCGCGTAATCAATGCGTACGCGGCCAAAACGGATGCCCACGCCAAAATTGGGCTGCATGGAAAGGTTTTCTTTTGCGGGGTTGAAATCATCTTTTACGCGCTGAAAATTGCCTAAGCCGACCCGGAGTTGGAGGAAATGCTTGTAATCCGCCTCGATGCCAAACCGGGGGTCAATGTTGATCGCTTTTGAACTGATCAACACGTTGCGCTGCCCGTCTGTGGTCCAAACGAGGTCGAGCGCGGGTGTGAGGCTGCTTTCTTTTCCGAGTTTAAATTTATAGGCCGCGCCCAGCACAAAACTCGGATTCGTGATCTCGGTGTTGCTCACGGGTAAGTCGTTGCCCGTAGCCGCCCAGGTTTTTCGGATATCTTCCGTGAGGTCAAACGACCAGGAATTGAAGGTGGTCGTGAGATCGCGGCCCTGAATGCCGAGCATGAGCGGGCCTTTTCGGTATTGTGCACCCACGTCTGCCCCGAAGCCCCAAGCCCCGCCAAAAGTGCCAATAACCCGGCGGATCACCTTGAGCGAACCACCCACCGAGAGTGCAGGATTGCGGAGTTTGCGGGCGTAACTGCCCATAAACGCATAGTCCGCCGCACTGAACTCCGTCACGTTGTCGTAGTTGATCGTGCCATCGGCATTCACCAGATTGATGGTGTAGGGAATGTTGTCAATGCCCAAGCGGATGAGCGAAAAAGCGAGATAGGCATTGTGCTCTTTGTTGAGCGATTTGCCAAAGCCGATCCAATCGTATTTGCCCACGCCGCCAAACCACTCGGCGTGCATCGCGCCTGCCTGCAAGGGCGAAGTTATCTGGCTAAGTCCCGCAGGATTCCAGTAGGCCGCCGTGATATCGTCTGTCAGGGCCACCTGTGCGCCCGACATGCCGTGGGCGCGGCCTCCCACGCCGATGGCGAGGAATTCGTTGGAATATTTTTGAGCAGAAAGGGCTGAAATGCCGATCACGAGCCAAAGCCCGAAGGTGAGTAGTTGCTTTTTCATAATGATGTGCTTGACGTTGCAAAAATAGATGGGGTTGCCCGGAAGTTTTGAAGGGATTTAGGCAATGCAGCTTATTTTTGAGCCTTCAACAAACGAAAATCCTGTAATGTCCACTTCCAAACCAGCCCTGAAAGATCTCCTTACCAAAGGCCGCACCGACCTTGTACTCCAAAAAATAGTCGCCGCCACCAAACCGCTGGCCGACCAACATTTTCACAATCAAGCAGCTGCGCTTTCGGGGCGATGGAGCACCAATGAGCGCAACAACAACTTGGGCACCTTATCAGCGGAGGAATACAAACTCGAAAAAGAGCGGATCAATCACGCGGTGCTGGCATTGATTGACCAGTTTCCAGAGAGGTCGCCTTTGCTCCAATGGGTTTTGATTGCGGCGGCTGGGATGCTTGTCCTCTATCTCCTTTTCAAATTTATGGGTCGCGACGACTCCATGCAGCTCACCGTCTATGTCCAAGATGCCACCGGCAAACCTATCCCTGAACTTCAAAACAAAGCCAAGATTTTTATAACCATCGGCCATGACCCCCATGAACTGCTCCTTGGCGAAGGAGGCAGCTGCGACCTTGCAGAAATCCCTGGAAAATTCAGAGGTGAAACCATCTCTCTCGTGTTGG
>JANMME010000079.1:0-6956 GCA_031373015.1 Saprospiraceae bacterium | reverse complement strand
AAACCGCAAAACCAAGAAATTCAAGCGCTCGAGTGAGCCAAAATTTGCCCTTTTTGAGATCAATACGTTTGGTTTTGAATTTTCCGGTTCTCCTGTTTTGCGGTTTTGCGGTTTATTTTATCAATTTTAAAATTCGGGATGGCCCATATTGTTTTATCAACCGCTATCCGCTATTATTTTCCAACCTTTGCCTCCCTTTTTTGTATCCCGGAACGTTTTTCCGGGGAGATGTTAAGAACATTTTATTATCCATTTTTTCCCGGAACGGAGTTCCGGGATACATTTATGAAGACAAAAACATTCAGGCAAGACAAAATAAATGTCATTACCCTTGGCTGCTCCAAGAATTTGGTGGACAGTGAGAACCTCATTACGCAACTGCGCGGCAACGATTACGAGGTGACGCACGAAAAGGACGACAGCGATGCCAATGTGGTGATTGTCAATACCTGCGGCTTTATTGATGTGGCAAAAAAAGAGAGCATTGACACCATTGTGGAGTACGCGAACATTAAGCGCGACGGTGGCATTGATAAACTTTATGTTACAGGTTGCCTGTCACAGCGTTACAAGGACGACCTGGAAGCGGAAATACCTGAAGTGGATGCATTCTTCGGCACCCTGGAAATGCCAGCCTTACTCGCCCGCCTGAAGGCCGATTACAAGCACGAACTGCTGGGTGAGCGCCAAATCACCACCCTCCCGCACTACGCCTACCTTAAGATTTCAGAAGGCTGCAACCGCACCTGCGCGTTTTGTGCCATCCCACTCATGCGAGGGAAGCATATCAGCCGCCCCGTGGAAGAACTGGTCATGGAAGCCAAAAACCTGGCGAAGCGCGGTGTGAAAGAGCTCCTGCTCATTGCACAAGAACTGACCTATTACGGCCTTGACCTGTACAAAAACCGCGAATTGCCGCGTCTGCTTCACGCTCTGGCCGATGTGGAAGGCATCGAATGGATTCGCCTGCACTACGCCTATCCCAGCAAATTCCCATTAGAAATTCTGGATGCGATCGCGGAGCGAAAGGAAATTTGCAACTATCTCGACATCCCGCTTCAACACGCCAGCGATAATGTGCTCAACCTGATGCGCCGTCAAATCACACGAGCCGAAACAGAAGAATTATTGGCAAAAATCCGGGAAAAAGTACCTGACATTGCCATTCGAACCACCTTCCTTGTGGGCCACCCAGGAGAAACGGAGGCTGATTTTGAAAGCCTCTTGGATTTTGTGCGCAAGCAGGAATTCGAGCGCGTGGGGGTTTTTCAATATTCTCACGAAGAAAGCACCCGGGCTTTTGATTTGCCCGACGACATTCCCGCCGAAGTAAAGGCCGAACGTGCCCAACGGCTCATGGAAGTGCAGCAAGAAATATCCCTGCGTAAAAACCAGGCAAAAATCGGGCAGGTGTTCCGCACTTTATTCGACAGAAAGGAAGGAAAATTCTTTATTGGACGTACCGAGGCCGATTCGCCGGAAGTTGACAATGAAGTACTAGTCGCTGCAAAGAATAACTATGTCCGCCTGGGTGATTTCGCTAATGTACGGATCACAGGAGCGGAGGAATTTGATCTTTTTGGTGAGGTAGTGGTTTAGTGATTGGTGGATTGGTGATATGCCCTAATATTTCCATGGTTTATCAACCACAAGTGCCGCGTCCAGTAAATAACCAATCACCAATTAACCAATCACTAAAATTATGGCTAAACATCTCGAAACGGGCGCCCTCGGCGAAACTGCCGCTGCTGAATTCCTCGAACAGCAAGGATGGCGCATTGTCGAACGCAACTGGCGCTCCGGGCGTGGCGAGGTGGACATCATTGCCTGGTCGGAGGAGGAAATCCTTGTTTTTGTAGAGGTTAAAACCCGCTCAGGTGAAAGTTCCGGCTATGGCAGCCCTGAAGAATCAGTGGACGCGAAGAAACAAGACCAGATTCTTCGGGCGGCAGGCAGCTACATGGAGTCCATTGATTACGAATGGGAAATCCGGTTTGATGTAGTGGCCGTTATTCTTAAGGAAGGTAAAGTGTTGGAGATCAGGCATGTGGAGGATGCGTTTTTTCCGATGTAGGTGAAATTCCGTTCAAAATTTCTCCAAACTCCTCCAACGTCACCACCTCAATTTTCGGAAATTCCAGGCCCTTCAAAACCCGAAATGCCTTATCATTGGAAACTAAAAAGTGGGCATTGGAGGCAAAGGCGCAATCTAGAAACTTGTTGTCGTCCAAGTCGGGAATGACGTTGAAACGAAAGAACACCTCTTTTTTCTGAACGTGATTCGACGTGATGAGCGCGTCAAGTAATAGGGTCGCAGTGGCTTGACTGTAAAATTCAGCAATTTTCTCCTCATATTCCAGCAGAATTTCAGTGCTCACGCTGAGCTCGTACTTACCTGAAACAAGGTCTCGTAAAACCCCTTGATAAGGTAACCTGCGAGAGAGAGCATTCAAAATCACATTGGTGTCAAGCACCACGCGAAGTTTTTCACCGGGATTCATTCACCGCTCCTTGAAATGATTGGGGGGTATAACCTTTTGATTCCCATGCCTTGTCGGCTTCGAGAAAGGCTTTTTCCAACAAGTATTTGGAGATCATATCGCGAATGGCGAGCAAGTCGGCTTCTGGAAGTTGCCTGGAAAATAATTTTAGTAGTTCAACTTGCAGATTTGTAAGCGGCGGTTGTAAAGCAGGAGCACTCATAGGTTCAAAATTTTTGATGGACAAAGTTACCAAATAAAGGTTTCATGACAATAGATTCTACTTAGTATTTGGCCCGATAGGTCCTTCTTCTGCCTTGTTTTCCGGTTTCAACAAATGCCTAAACTGACTCGGCAACAATTTCATCCGATCTCCCAGCCACCGTTCTAGTGTCAACGCCACCACCGCATAGCCCTCTGCAATACCCGGCACTGGCACCACTACCACCACAAAAAACGGGAGGAAACGTGGAATGTCTTTTAATTGCTCTACGGCTTCGCTTACTTGTTCTGGTGTTGGATTGCGATGTGCTGGGGTGAGGCGGAGTTTTCCGGTGCCAAGACGCGCAAATACTTTCACCATGCGCGTCGTTTCAACGCCCTCCATTACCATCGCAAAAATCATGCGGCGTGGCAATTTCGTGATCTCCCGAAGTTTCATGATTGAAATTTACAGCGCAAAACTACATCCCTAAATGGCTAACGCTGCGATAATTCTGGCAGAACCCGCTTTAAAGATGTTTTTTTAGGGTTCAACAAGTGCCGGAATCTGCTTGGAATGAGTTTTATCCTATCCCCAAACTTCTTTTCCAGAGATATCGCTGCCAAGGTGTAACCGCCGACAAAACCCGGCACGGGAATCAAAAACACCAATAGAAAAAGCAAGGACCTTGGGATGTCTTTCAACTGTTCGCCCGCTATCTGCAATTCCTCCGGGGTAGGGTGGCGATGCACAGGACTTAGCCTCAGTTTTCCGGTCCCTTGCCGTGCATAAGTGTGTACCATTTTGGTTGTGCCCACGCCTTCCATTACAACTGCCCAAAGAAGCTGGCGGGGCAATTGGGCTAATGCTAATAATTTCATTTTTGTGTTATTAAGCGCAAAATTACGCCAGGATACAATAGTCGGCACATAGAAACCCTATCAGGGCAAAAAACGCAACAATTATTTAATCCGCAAGGTTGGTCCCAAGTTCACTTTTTTGAGTTGTTTTTTTAAGAAGTTAAACTTACTTTTGTAACGAACCAATCTTGTAAATGAAAACTACGCTGCTTGATTTTATTGATATTGCACTTGCTGACAAGACTAACTCGAAGTTGATTTTTGAATTTTACGAACTTGATCAGCTGCAAGTTGTGGCCCTTTTGGAAGTTTCAAAGATGGATTTAACTGGCTATCGTCGGATACTGGACAGCTTCGCAGTAAAGCATATTTTCAAAAATCACGCCAACCATAAAACAGAATCGCTTAGGGGGCAGATTGGAGTATTGGCGGAAGATTTTTTGTTGATTAAACAAGTGGTGGAAACAGGCGAAGTGGTTTCGATTGAGGTAAGCAAAATTGGCAACACTATGATTGTTTACAGACTTGATTTGGAGGCCTTTAGACTGTTTTTTATTGAAGAAGTTCGGGAGCGGCGAAAGGAACTGGCAGTGCTGACGCTTTACAAACAAAAAATCCGCAAGCGATAAAGCCTGCGGATTTTAGATTTTTCACAAACGTAACGTGCTATTTTCCTGAAACTAAGAAACGCGCCGCACCTAACGTCCAAAACGATTTGTGTATAAATCCAGTGCAAAGTTACGGCTTATGGTCGAAAATGCAATGGGTTAGTGACATTTGGTTCAGGCAAGAACTAGATTATACTACACCTCCGCCAATTTCTTCGACACCACCTCCTTCCCATCCACCTCCGACTTCCGCCCAAAAAGCAGCCCCGCACTATCGGCATCAATCAAAACGGTATCGCCTTTTTGGTAATCCCCAGCGAGCAGGTGCCGGGCGAGTTCGTTGATGAGTTCGCGCTGGAGGGTTCGCTTGAGCGGGCGGGCGCCGAATTGCGGATCAAAACCATGCTCCACCAGCATTTTCCCGGCATCTTTCGTGAATTCGAGTTTCAATTCTTGTTTTGTCAGCATCTCGCGGATGTCTTTCATCAAAATATTGAGAATCAAAGACATCTGGTCTTTTTGCAGTGGTTGGAACACCACCACCTCGTCTACACGGTTGAGAAACTCTGGCCGAAGGCTCATTTTGAGCGCGTCCATCACCTCTACTTTTGCTTTTTCCAGGGCCTCGTGTTTGCGCTTATCAGGCAATTCCTCATAGCCTTCAAACACATCCATGATGCGGTCGCTAGCCAGATTGGAGGTCATAATGATGATCGTGTTTTTGAAGTTTGCCGTGCGCCCTTTATTGTCGGTCAAGCGCCCGTCGTCGAGCACTTGCAGCAGGATGTTGAACGTATCCGGGTGCGCTTTTTCAATTTCATCCAGCAATACAATCGAGTACGGACGGCGGCGTACGGCCTCTGTGAGTTGTCCGCCCTCGTCGTAACCGACATAGCCAGGAGGTGCGCCCACGAGCCGCGAAACGCTGTGTTTTTCCTGGTATTCGCTCATGTCAATACGTGTGATGGCCTTTTCGTCGTCAAAAAGCACGTCAGCGAGGGCTTTGGCAAGTTCGGTTTTACCCACACCGGTTGGGCCGCAAAAGATAAACGAGCCGATGGGTTTCTCCGGATCGCTCAGTCCCGCCCTGCTGCGGCGGATGGCATCGGCTACCATGGTGACGGCTTCATCCTGGCCCACCACACGCTGGTGCATTTCGGTTTCGAGGTGCAAAAGCCGTTCGCGCTCACCCCGCATCATTTTGGAAAGCGGGATACCCGTCCAGCGCGCTACCACTTCTGCAATGTCGTTGGCCGTTACGATTTGGGTGGTCATGCGGTTCTCCGGCGCAAGAGTCGAGAGTTTTTCCTCAGCGGCTTTGAGCATGGCCTCGCGGGCTGGTATGTCTTGATATTTGATCCTGGACGCCACTTCCAGATTGCCCTCGCGTTCAGCGCGTTGGTATTGGATTTGAAGTTCTTCCAGTTTCTGCTTGCTGGTCTGGATGGCTTCTACGATTTCTTTTTCTGAAGTCCATTTGGCACGGAGGTCGTCCAATTTTTCCCGCAAATCCTGGATTTGCTTGTTCATGGTCTCCAGTTTTTTCGTGTCTTTCTCGCGCTTAATGGCCTCACGCTCAATCTCTAATTGGCGCATTTGGCGGTCCAGTTTGTCCACGTCCTCGGGTACAGAATCGAGTTCGAGTCGGAGTTTTGCCCCGGCTTCGTCAATCAAGTCAATGGCCTTGTCCGGCAATTTTCGCTCTGAAATGTATCGGTGCGAAAGTTCGGCCGAAGCAATGAGCGCCTCGTCGAGGATTTGCACTTTGTGGTAGTTCTCGTATTTCTCACGAATGCCTCGCAGAATGCTGATGGTATCTTCCACGCTTGGCTCATCCACGTACACGGATTGGAAACGGCGTTCAAGCGCCTTGTCGCTTTCAAAATACTTCTGGTATTCGTCCAAAGTCGTAGCGCCAATGGTGCGGAGTTCGCCGCGGGCGAGAGCAGGTTTTAGGATGTTGGCCGCGTCCATGGCACCTTGGCCACCGCCCGCGCCTACCAGCGTATGGATTTCGTCAATGAACAAAATGACCTGCTCGTTGGAATCCACCACTTCTTTGATGACGGCTTTCAGGCGCTCTTCAAATTCGCCTTTGTATTTCGCGCCAGCAATAAGTGCTGACATGTCGAGGCTGAAAATCTTTTTGCCCGAAAGCGTTTCTGGCACATCATGCTTCACAATACGCCAAGCGATACCCTCCACAATGGCAGTTTTGCCCACGCCGGGGTCGCCAATGATGACCGGGTTGTTTTTCTTGCGGCGGCTGAGGATATGCAGCACTCGGCGGATTTCCTCATCCCGCCCGATAACGGGGTCAAGTTTGCCGTTTTCAGCCATATCAGTGAGGTTGACGGCGTATTTTTGGAGCGCGTTGTACACATTGTCGGTTGTCTGCTCGGTCACTTTGCGTCCTTTGCGGAGTTCCTTCACGGCAGCACTTAAGGCATCGAAAGTTGCACCGTTTTCGCGAAGCAGACGGGCCGCTTTATCAGTTCCTTTGACAACCCCGAGTAAGAGGAGTTCTAGCGAAATGTACTCGTCTCCAAAGTCCTTGAGCAGTGCTTTGGCAGCTGCGACGGCTTTGTTTGCTTCATTTGTAAGATATTGCTTGTCAGCGCCTTGTACCTTAGGGGTTTCCCAAATTAGTTTGTCCAATTGATCCGTAAAGGCTGGGATGTTGACCCCGGTTTTTTTCAAAAGGAAATCGGTAACAGAATCGTCCACATTGAGCATCCCTTTTATAAGGTGCCCGGTATCAACACTTTGCTGTTCGTAACCAGCTGCAATTTGCTGGGCTTGTAGG
>JANMME010001132.1:0-3185 GCA_031373015.1 Saprospiraceae bacterium | reverse complement strand
GTGGAACCAACCTTTGGACAAAACAGGCTTATTCGGGATATACACCTGAATTCCCGAGCCAGAATTCATTTAGTGCCGGCGTTGACTACCTCAATTACCCGATGGCCAAAATCGTGTTGGTTGGGTTGAATGTGACGTTTTAAGTTTTTCAATCAAACTTTAAAAATATAAAGCGCATGAGCACACCATTCAAATCACTCATCGCCGCAGCCCTTTTGCTGCTTACGGCCACCAATTGTCAGAAAGACTTCCTCGACCGGAAACCGCCCAACAAGCTCACGTTTGAGGAGTTTTTTAAAACGGAGGAACATGCCATAGAGGCCACCAATGCGGTTTACGAGCAATTCCGCAATTTCGATTGCATCGCCCTTCCCTATATCGCTTGCACCGACGTGTTGAGCGATGATGCAGACAAAGGCTCTACTCCCAACGATGCGCCTTTAATGAGCGACCTCGATAATTTCACATTGGATGCCACCAACCCTTTTGTCGCACCCGTGTACAAAGGCTACTACCGGGCCATAGCCCGTGCCAATATTGCCATTGAAAACATTCCAAATATAGAAATGGACGCGGCTCTTCGCGACCGATTGATCGGCGAGTGCAAATTCCTGCGCGCATACAGCTACTACCTGTTGGTACAGTGGTTTGGCGATTTGCCGCTCATTACCAAGACCTTACAGGGAGAAGAGTATTACGCTCAAACCCGTCAGCCGCGCGAGGAAGTGTACGCACAAATCGAGGCCGACCTGGCCGGTGCGCTGGCCGTTTTAAAAGAGAAAAATGAATACGCTCCGGCAGATTTAGGCCGTGTAACCAAAGGCTCTGCAAGAGCTTTGCTCGCCAAATTGTACATGATAGAAAAGGAATGGGCAAAGGCCGAAACGCAGTGCATGGATATCATTGGTTCAATGCAGTACAGTCTATTGCCCAAGTATTCCGAGAATTTTTTGCCCATCGGCGAAAACGGCACGGAATCCGTTTTTGAACTCCAGGCAGTAGCTTTGCCAACCCAACAGGCAGCAGGACCAGGATCTTCTCCTTTTAATATGGTGCAAGGTGTGCGCGGTGTCCCAAACCTAGGCTGGGGCTTCAATCGTCCGTCGGACAACCTCGTGACCTCCTACGAAAATGGCGACCCGCGCCGGGAAGCGACCGTTATTTATGTGGGCGAGATACTCCCCGACGGCTCCACGCAGGTGCAGGACAATCCCGAAATCATCAACGAGCGTTTCAACCAAAAAGCCTGGGTACCGGCCCACCCAGGCTTGCAGGACAACGGCCCGGGGAATATTCGGGTAATAAGATATTCAGATATTTTGCTGCTGGCTGCTGAAGCCAAAAACGAGCTGAGCAAACCCTCAGAAGCACTGGTGCTGCTTAACCAAGTGCGCAAACGGGCACGCGGTACCAATGGTTTTATTCTGCCGGATGTGACGGTGACCGACCAAACCATGCTGCGCGAAAAAATCTACAAAGAACGCCGCGTAGAACTGGCCATGGAGCAACAACGCTGGTTTGACCTGCTGCGCTGGGGTCGTGCGGCACAGGTTATGCAAGCGGTCGGTAAAACGAACTTCACCACCGGAAAACACGAACTGCTGCCGATTCCGCAAACAGAGATTGATCTGACGAGTGGGCGGATCACACAGAATCCGATGTATTAATTGAGGGCTAAACCTCGGAGGTCTTCGAAGACCTACGAGGTTTGGAATGCTCTATGGCCGGGCGACCCAAATCGCTCGGCTATTTTTTTGCAAAAGGCGTACACATGATTCAATCTATTTATTTTAAAGAAGGGTAAGATGGAAGATTGCATCGGTGTTTCCCCTTAAATTTGAGAGCATCATTGAGTTGGCCAAGCTGTGCCCAAAATCTAAAATAAAAAAATTTGGGGTTGTGAATTTCAAAGATTGTTAGACTAAAAAAATTGCCATAAATTATTGTCAATCAATACATTAAAAGGTTTTATTTTCTAAAATTTGTTTGAAGTGCAATGGGCGAAAAGTGTTAAATTTTTAGTGCCTAAAATACTTTCGGGCAATGCGAAAAACCTATGGGCGTTTTTATCTCGTATTTCAGCGCACCACTTTACCTCATTTTCAAGGTATTTCAAAGCACCTTTTTACCCTTGCAAGTGCCCGTAATCAGACCCTCCCCCTGGTCTGTTGACATCGGTTAATTCCATTTTACTACTGCGCAGTTATAGCATTAAACTTGACTTTCAAGGTACGTTGGTACTCGACAGTTTGATTGACCTGAGCAATCTTCGTCTGAATGCCAGCGCTAACCTTCAACTTAACATTATGGTAATTGGCATATTACCGTGATAGTATAGGATTTTGTTGTACATAAGAGCAGGACGGCGCAAGCTGTCCTGCTTTTTTATTGCACTGAGGCCACGGAGGGCTTCGAAGACCTCCGTGGTCTCAAGGGCTCATTAATCGCTCGTCTTTTCTCCCCTTCCATTCGTCTATCCAATCCAGTCGTTGGCAGTTCCCGTGCAGCCAGGCTGTAACCGGCGTGTCCTTGGCGGGGTCTTGAGATAAGGTGATGAAGCAATAGAGTGATGAAGTGATTTGATCGGTGCACATCACTTTATCACGTCATCACTTCATCACTTCATAAAAAACGATTCATCCCCCAAAAACTACCGTTCATACAAAAGAACCGGGCATTGGTAGGTTCTATGTTTTGCAAGTTACCTAAAAAAAACACCTTTGCAGCACTGAAACAAAAACAGGAGGATGGATGTGAAAGCACATTCATTCACCATCTCAACAATAATAATTAAGCTATGAAATCAATTTTCTTCCTGTTTACCCGCCGAAGCCTTTTTACCCGCCGTGACTTGGCAGGCTGGGGCGTAGGCGGGTTGGCCCTTTTCTTGTCCGCATCGGTGGCATCCGCCCAAACGATCAGCGGCGTGGTCAAAGAGCCCGACGGACAGCCTGCCGGTTATGCTACGGTCACCTTGCACAAATCTGCCGATTCCACACTTGTTAAAGGTGCCTTTGCAGGCGACGACGGCGCTTTTGAAATCTCCGATGTAACAGCGGGCAAGTATTTCCTAAAAGCCAATTTGATTGGTTCTGGCGAAGTATCTGGCGCTTCATTCGACTACGCAGGTGGCGACCAATCCATGGAAGCCCTCACCCTGAAAGCCATTGAAAACCAACTCATTG
>JANMME010001130.1:0-4515 GCA_031373015.1 Saprospiraceae bacterium | reverse complement strand
GTGGAACCAACCTTTGGACAAAACAGGCTTATTCGGGATATACACCTGAATTCCCGAGCCAGAATTCATTTAGTGCCGGCGTTGACTACCTCAATTACCCGATGGCCAAAATCGTGTTGGTTGGGTTGAATGTGACGTTTTGAAATTTACGATTTTGGATTTACGATTTACGATTTACGATTTTGGATTTACGATTATCTTGATCCGAAGAAGATGAAAATCGTGCCTTTTTCGGATCGAAACAATCGTAAATCCAAAATCCAAAATCGCAAATCGAGCTACACGTTCCAGTTGCCCAAATACTTCAAAAACAGTTTTACCAGATTTTCGGCATCCGAAATGCCGCGATGGTGTTGCCCGGTGAAGACGATATCTTCCTTTTCCACTGCTTTTCGCAGGCCAATGCCTGATTTCATTCGTTTCATGATGCGGTATTGTTCTTTAAGGTTGGCGTGGTGTTCCGTCCAGGCGTCATCGAGGCGGTGGAGGCGGCAGTCAGCAGCGAACATTTTTCGGTCAAAATTGCCCCAGGAACAAAGCACATAGTCCTCCTCTTCGATACGCGCCCAATCCTGAAACTCTTGAATCACATCGGGGAAATACTTGGCCCGGTTCACGTCGGGCTGCTCAATAGTCGTGAGTTGACGGCAAAAGGGTGAAAGGTTGGGGTGTAGGGAGGGCTTCACAAAGCGGTTGAATTTGCCGCGCACTTCTCCATATTGATTGAGGCGGAAAGCCCCGATCTCAATGGTTTCCTGTACATACCCCATAGGCGGTGTCTCCCAGCAAGTAGCTTCCAAATCGTAGATGATGTAGTTCATCGAAATCCAAATTTCTGCAGCAGAAACCACAAGGTAAGCCGAATCCGGCTTTTCTGCGAAGCGTAAAAAATTTCTTGATCCAAGCCTTTTGGGCTTTCTATCTGGGCAGGGTGCGCCAGCGGGAAATCAAGATTTGAAGCGCGTATCTTGGCTTTATTGTCTGACTCCTTTGTGTGTGTCGCCCCCGCTTCGCCGATCCCAGTATTTTGTACTAAGTTGATACGCGGCACAATACTCAAACCCTTGTTTTTCAGGATACTATAGGCCCAGGCGTAAGCCCAGGAGTTGTTTTCTCTTGCCTTCGTGGCGCGGAATTTTTCGAGCATATAGGCCTGTGCCATGGGTGCGGCGGTCAGGCTTTTTATACCATTTCCGAGTACGAAATCCTCAAAACCGTCAAGATCGAGCGACATTTTTGCCCAGGCCCTGCGCCAACTCGCCCAACCCCAAACAAAACTGAACTGAGAGAAAAAATAACTCGTCGGCAGCTTGTTGGTGAGCCTTTCTGCTACGTTGGAGCCACCAATGTGCATGACCTTGTTTTCTTTGGCGTAGCGCTCGAGCATGACTTCGCAAAAAGGGAAAAAAGAGACATCTGGCAGGCAGTCGTCTTCAATGACGACTCCTTGTTCCACGGCCTCAAAAAACCAGTTCAGGGCATCATAAACTCCCGCCCGAAGCCCTGCATTTTGCCTGCGAAAGAGCGTTTTAACTTCGCATGGCCAATCTATATTTTCTATTTGTGCCCGAACGGCGGCAACTTTTTCAGCCTCGCCTTCGACGCCATCGCGCGGCCCGTCGCAATGCACGAACACTTGCGTGGGCTGCACCTCGCGCAGCCGCCCCAATACAGCCTCTGTGTGTTTCGGGCGGTTGAAAAGCAACAACAATATCGGGGCGGTGCAACGGTAGTCCATTATGAAATGTAGTTGCTAGCGCATTTCAAATTTTCGGACTCAACATGAGTCGTCCCAAATTTTGAGATTAATACGTCCCAGAGGGACGGAATCTTTGTAGAAATGTTGTTTTTGATGAATAAGCGTGCCGTAGGTACGCTATCTAAAAAATGGCAGATAGCGTACCTACGGCACGCCAACCGCATTTTCATCTGTTTTCTACCAAGATTCAGTCCCTCTGGGACTATTAAAAAGTTCGGGATGACCCATATTGCCAAGATTGAAATGAAGCTTAGCACATTAAATTACAATAGTTTGATAAACGCCAAGATGTTTTGCAACACTTTGCTCCCAGCTAAACGCCTTAACGCGTTCGCGACCTAATTCAATCATCTTTTTGCGAAAGTCTGCATCTTCCAAAATACGCCGAACCGCTTTTTCCAAACTGTCCGGCTCTTTTTCTTCAAAATAGGATGCAGCATCACCCCCAACTTCGGGCAGCGAACTTGCCCGATTCAGCACCACCGGACACCCACAGGCAAACGCTTCCAAAACCGGGATGCCAAACCCTTCATATTGCGAGGGGAAAATGAAACAGGCAGCCTGGCTGTACAAATTGGACAATTCAAGGTCGGAGTTAACGGTAGTATATTGCACTTTATGGACAATTGCCAATCGTTTCATTTGTGCGATTTCAACTTCGTCAAACTCCGATCCGCCCACGCAGACCAGCCTCAAATCCTTCTCCAAACGCAGCAAGTCCGCAAGATGTTCAAGCATCCAGGAAAAGTTTTTATAGGCTTTCCGTTGGCCAACGAAGAGGAGGTAAGGAGAGAAATTAGACATTGGACATTGGACATTAGTCATTAAACATTGGGCATTAGACAATAGACATTGGTCGTTAGGGCTTGATTGAAGCGAATTTCCATGGTGGATGACGTGGATTTTGGCGGGGTCAATTTGAGGGCAAAAGCGCAGCAAATCCAATCGGGTATTCTCCGAGACAGCAATGATAGCGGCGGCTTTTGCAGCTAAAAACTGCTTGTTTTCAACGACATGAGCATCCAAAGAGAAAAAACTACGGCTGCCGTGGCCGTATATTTCATGGATCATATCGTGCACGGTGAGCACAAAAGGGATGCCTCGTTTTTCAAGCGTTTTTACAAAATAGGGATCAAAATAGGTGGGGTGAAAGACATTAGGTTTTTTCTGATCAACGGCCTTTAGAGAAGATTTACGCCCCAACACGTTTTGTAATTTTTTTTTCCCTTTAAAAGCAAAGGAGCTAAGGCTTTTCCGCTGGAAATCAGGGAATTGCCGCAAATAAACGTTTTCGGAAAAAAAGCGCTCCGGCAGAAACACCTCTTGGCCCAGGGCCACTAACCCGCGCATCTGTTCGGCAAAATAGCGGGAAATGCCGCCGTAGGTCTGCCAGGAAAAAACTTGGTGGTCGAATAAAATACGCACGATTGTTGAGGCTGTTGAGGTTTTTGATGGTGAGATGGGTGTGAGCGACAGGACTTTTTTTGACAGGATTAACAGGAAAGACAGGATTTAAGAGGGGTTGTCGGCTTTGCCGACAATACGGTGTCACAATCCTGTCTATCCTGTTAATCCTGTCAAAAAAATCTATCCTGTCATCATTCAACCCCTCAACACTCTCAACCAATTAAGCAATTTTGATAGATTTGTCCAAGTACACATCCTGAACTGCGTTGAGCAAGCCCACGCCTTCTTTGAAGGGTTTTTGGAACGCTTTTCGGCCCAAAATAAGGCCCATACCTCCGGCGCGTTTGTTCACCACGGCGGTTATAACGGCTTCCTGCAAGTCGCTCTCACCTTTTGATTCGCCACCCGAGTTGATAAGTCCCACACGGCCCATGTAGCAATTGGCTACTTGATAACGACAAAGGTCAATCGGGTGGTCGGTGGTCAGTTCCGAATACACTTTTGGGTGGGTTTTGCCGTGTTTCGTGGCAAGGTAGCCCCCGTTGTTGGTGGCGAGTTTCTGCTTAATAATATCGGCCTGAATGGTGACACCGAGGTGGTTTGCTTGGCCAGTAAGGTCGGCAGAGGCGTGGTAGTCAATGCCATCTACTTTAAAGGCGTTGTTGCGGGTGTAGCACCAAAGTATGGTGGCCATGCCGAGTTCGTGGGCCATTTCGAAGACTTTGGCTACTTCCACGATTTGTCGAGGGCTTTCTGCCGACCCGAAATAGATGGTAGCCCCGACAGCCACAGCGCCCATGTTCCATGCATCTTTGATGGTGCCGAACATGATCTGGTCATACTTGTTGGGGTAGGAAAGGAATTCGTTGTGGTTGATCTTCACCACGAACGGAATCTTGTGCGCGTATTTGCGGGCCATGATCCCAAGTACGCCGTAGGTGCTCGCCACAGCATTGCAGCCGCCTTCTACGGCAAGTTTCAGGATCGTTTCAGGGTCAAAAAAGGCGGGGTTGGGCGCGAAGGAGGCCCCTGCAGCGTGTTCGATGCCCTGGTCAACGGGAAGGATGCTGATGTAACCCGTATTGGCAAGCCGCCCCGTGGAGAGCAGTTGCTGGATGCTGCGCAGGGTTTGCCCGCTGCGGTTGCTCTGCTGCCAGATTTCGCTCACATGGTTTTTGGAAGGGACGTGGAGGGTTTTCTTGTCAAAGGTTTTACTCTCGTAATCGAGATAGTAGGCGGCATCTTTGCCGAGGATGTCGGTTGTTTTTGACATGATTGTGGATATAAGTTGGTTAGAGTATGTGATATTTGGCAAGTGGTTGGTGGAACGCGGATGACACGGATGGGAC